>DATIYD010000190.1:0-7500 GCA_035517975.1 Thermoleophilia bacterium
GTCCGTGCCGCCACCGCTGTTCTACCCCGTCGCCGGTTGCCGCAACAACTCCGCGACGACGCCCCCGAAGGTGGTGAGACCGACGAGCGGGTCGGGGCCGAGGTCGATCGACAGCACGCGCAGGCCACGACTCGTGAGGGCCTCGAGATCGCCGCGTGCCTGGGCCTGCTCGAGCTGCCCGAAGGTGTAGGCCTGGCCGGGGATCGCCAGGTCCTTGGGCGCCGAGCGGGTGAGCTGCACGAAGACGCCCGTCGGCGGACCTCCCTTGTGGAGCTGTCCGGTCGAGTGCAGGAAGCGCGGTCCGTAGCCCAGCGTCGTGGCCACCCGAAAGCGGTCGCGCAGGAGCAGGCGCACGCCCTGCAGGATGCGTTCGTGCTGCGCGGTCGGTGGCAGGTACGCCTGGAGGGCCAGATAGTCGCCGGGACGCACCGAGCCGAGCAGCTCGCGCACGGCCTGCGACAGACGCTCGTCGCTCACCGCCACGGCCGGCGTGCGGCCGTCCGGCCGCAGCGCGATCGGGGGCAGGGCGCCGCCGTCGGCGAAGGCCGGCAGGAGGCGCTTGGTGTTGTCCTTGCTCTCCTGCACGTTGGGCTGGTCGAACGGATCGATGCCGAGCGCCGCGCCGGCGGCCGCCACGGCGAGCTCCCAGCGCACGAACTCGGCCGCCACGTCCCAGACGTCGGGCAGGGTCAGCGTCATCGTCGGGTGGCCGGCCTCGGCCAGGGCGGCCAGGGCGGCCGCGCCGCGCTCGTCGCCCTGGCCCTCGAGGGTGAGCGCGACGAACACCCGGTCGGCGCCGTAGACCTCGGGCGGACCCGGCGTCTCGCCGTCGACCGGCACGAGGCCGGTGCCTTCTTTGCCGGTGCTCTCGGCGAGGAGCTGCTCGAGCCAGGCGCCCAGCGAGGCGATCGCGGGCGAGAGGAAGAAGGTGACCTTGTCGCGGCCCGCGCGGGCGAGCTCGCCCAGCGCGCCGCCTACCTTGAAGGCCGGATGCTCACGGGCAGGCACACCGTCGCGACAGACGGCGGTGACATGCGCGGCGCGCTCGAGCAGGCGTCCCAGGTCGACGCCGATCAGGGCGGCCGGCACGAGACCGAAGTACGAGAGCGCCGAGTAGCGCCCGCCGATGTCGGGCGGGTTCAGAAAGACGGCGCGAAAGCCCTGGGCGAGCGCCTCGCGATGCAGCGAGGTGTCGGGGTCGGTGACGGCGACGAACTGGCGCCCAGCCTGGCCGGCGCCGACCAGCGCGCTCACGCGCTCGTGGAAGTAGGCATGGAAGCAGGCCGTCTCGGTCGTGCCGCCCGACTTGCTCGAGACGATGAACAGGGTGTGCTCGAGGTCGATCGCGGCTTCGGTGGCCCGCACGGCCTGGGGGTCGGTCGAGTCACAGATGCGCAGGTCGAGGTAGCCTTCGGCCACCCCGAACGTGCGGCGGAACACCTCGGGCGCGAGGCTCGAGCCCCCCATGCCGAGCAGGACGGCGTCGGTGAAGCCATCGGCCACGACCTGGGCGGCGAAGGCGGCGAGGTCGGCGGCCTTGCCCTGCATGTCGTCGGCGATCGAGGTCCAGCCCAGCGCGTGTGCGATGATCTCGCGGTGGTGAGGGTCGTCCTTCCAGAGCGTCGCGTCGTGACCGAAGAGGCGCTCGCCGAAGCGCTCCTCGTCGAACGAGCGCAGGCGCCGGTCGATCGCCTCGAGCACGGGGTCGTCAGCCACGCGTTCTCCTCTCGTCATGCCGGACGGCCGTCAGGCACTCAGTTTGCGCTCCTCGCCGGTCAGCAGTTCGGCGCGCTTGCGTTCGACGCTCGCGAGCAGCCCCGCGAACGAGTCGCGAAACAGCGACACGCCCTCGACCTGCAGCGCGCCGGTGATCGCCTTGAGGTCGATGCCCAGATGCGCCGCCTGCTCGACGCGGTCGCGCGCCTCGTCGGCCCCGCGATCGACGGTGCGCCGCACGACGCCGTGATCGAGAAAGGCCGCCAGGGTCTCCTCGGGCATGGTGTCGACCGTCTGCGGGCCGATCAGGTTGTCGACGTAGAGCAGGTCGTCGTAGCTCGGGTCCTTGGTGCTCGTGCTCGCCCAGAGCACGCGCTGGGCGTGGGCGCCGCGCTCGGCGAGCCGGTGCCAGCGATCGGTGGCGGACAGCTCGAGAAAGCGCCGGTAGGCGAGCTTGGCGTTGGCCAGGGCGAGCGTGCCACGCATGCCCTCGAGGCGCGAGCGCACGAGCGGGTCGTTCTGGTCTGTGACGAGCTCGCCGATCTCGTGGTCGGCCTTGGCGTCGACCCGCGAGACGAAGAAGCTCGCCACCGAGCGCAGGTCGTCGATCGGCTCGCGCCGTGCGACGCGGTCCTCGAGACCACCGAACCAGGCGTCGACCACCTGCTCGTAGGCGTCGAGGGCAAAGAGCAGCGTGACGTTGATGTGGAGGCCGTCGGCGACTGTCTGGCGGATCGCGGCGATGCCCGGTTGCGTGCCCGGGATCTTCACCATGAGATTGGGGCGGTCGACCATGTCGTGCAGCCGGTGGGCCTCGGCGATCGTCTTGCGCGTGTCGTAGGCGAGGGCCGGCGGCACCTCGATGGAGACATAGCCGTCGGCGTGGCCGGTACCGTCGTAGACCGGGCGCAGAAGGTCGCAGGCGTCCTGCACGTCGGTCGCGATCAGCGCGTCGGCGATGTCGGCCGTCGCGCGGCCGGCGTCGATCAGCTCGTGGATCTGCTCGTCGTACGCGTCGCCCTGGCCGATCGCCTTGTCGAAGATCGTCGGGTTGGTGGTCATGCCGGCGACGCCTTGCGCGACGCGGTCGCCGAGGCGCCCGGACCGCAGGAGGTCGCGGCTGATGAAGTCGAGCCACACGCTCTGGCCGAGATCAGCGAGAGCCGCGAGCTTGCTGTTGTCGTGTGGTGCCATGTTCACTCCCTGGCAGACGGGGCTGCCGCCCGCCTCGCTGCCTTACTATCCCCGTTTCCCGGCGGCGCTCACCCGACGCTCCGCCCCCGTTCGATCACTCCCCGAGCAGCTCGCGCGCCACGCGGTAGACGTGGCCGGCGGTGAAGCCGAAGGCTTCGAACAGATCGTCGGCCGGAGCCGACGCGCCGAAGCGGTCGAGGCCGATCATGCGGCCGTGGTCGCCGACCACGTCGCGCCAGCCGAAGGTGGCCGCCGCCTCGATAGAGAGCCGGGCCTCGACGGCCGGCGGCAGCACCTCGTCGCGATAGGCCTCGTCCTGGGCGAAGAACAAGGTGCGGCACGGCATGCTCACGACGCGCGAGCGCACCCCCTCGCCGGCGAGGCGCTCGTGAGCCTCGAGGGCGAGGTGCACCTCGCTGCCGCTGGCGATGAGGATCACCTGCGGTTCGCCCTCGCCGGCCTCGGCCAGCACGTAGGCGCCGCGCGCGACGCCCTCGGCCGGCGCGTAGCGGGTGCGGTCGATGGTGGGCAGCTTCTGGCGCGTCAGCACGAGGGCCACCGGCCCGCCGTTCATGCCCATGGCCACTCGCCAGGCGGCGACCGTCTCGGTAGCGTCGGCCGGCCGCAGCACGGTGAAGTTCGGTGTCGCCCGAAGGATGGCGAGATGCTCGACCGGCTGGTGCGTAGGCCCGTCCTCGCCCAGGCCGATGCTGTCGTGGGTGAAGACGTACTTGACCGGCGCCCCCATGAGGGCGCCCAGGCGCAGCGCCGGACGCTGGTAGTCGGTGAACACGAAGAAGGTGGCCGCATAGGGGATCACGCCGCCGTGGAGCGCCATGCCGTTCGAGGCAGAGGCCATGGCGTGCTCGCGCACGCCGAACCAGATGTTGCGACCGCCGTGCGAACCGCGGCGAAAGACCTCGGCGTCCTTGATCAGCGTGTTGTTCGAGCTGGCGAGGTCGGCCGAGCCGCCGATCATGGTCGGCACGAAGGGCGCCAGGGCGTTGATCACGGCGCCCGAGACGACCCGCGTGGCCTCGGCGCCGCCGGCCTCGTAGGTCGGCAGAGCCGCCTCCCAGCCGGGCGCCGGCTCGCGCCGCCAGGCGCGGTCCCAGATCGCGGCCTTCTCCGGGACGGCGGCGCGCCAGGCGGCCAGGCGCTCGTCCCAGGCTCGCCTCGTCTCGGCGCCGCGCGTGCCGGCCTTGCGGTAGAAGGCCAGGACCTCGTCGGGCACGTAGAACGTGGGCTCGAGCGGCCAGCCCAGGTTCTCCTTTGTGGCCTTGACCTCGTCGAGACCGAGCGGTGAGCCGTGAGCCTTGGAGGTGTCCTGCTTGTGCGGCGAGCCGTAGCCGATATGCGAGCGCACCGCGATGATCGAGGGGCGCTCGGTCTCGGCCCTGGCCGCGTCGAGGGCGTCGTCGAGGGCGGTGAGGTCGTTGGCGTCGGGCACGACCTGGGTGTGCCAGCGGTAGGCGGCGAAGCGCGCCATGCGGTCCTCGGTGAAGGCCATCTCCGTCGGACCGTCGAGCGAGACCAGGTTGTCGTCGTAGAGCACGATGAGCTTGCCGAGGCCGAGATGGCCGGCCAGCGAGGCCGCCTCGGCCGAGACGCCCTCCATGAGGTCGCCGTCGCTGGCGATCGTGTAGGTGTAGTGGTCGATCAGCGGCCCGCTCTCGTCGCGGAAGGTGGCCCCGAGGAAGGCCTCGGCGATGGCCATGCCGACCGCGTTGCCGAACCCCTGGCCGAGCGGTCCCGTGGTCGTCTCGATACCTGGGGCGTCGCGGTACTCGGGATGACCGGGCGTGCGGCTGCCGAGCTTGCGGAAGTGCCGCAGGTCGTCGAGCGTGAGGCCGTAGCCGGTCAGGAAGAGCATGCCGTAGAGCAGCATGCTGCCGTGGCCGGCCGAGAGGATGAAGCGGTCGCGGTCGGGCCACTCGGGGTGGGCCGCGTCGTACTTCAGGTGCCGAGTCCACAGCGCGTGGGCGACCGGCGCCATGCCCATCGGCATGCCGGGATGCCCCGAATCGGCCTGCTGCACGGCGTCGACCGCGAGAAAGCGGATCGTGTCGATGCAGGTCCGTTCGAAGGTCTTGGTGGTATCCGGGGACTGCAGGCTCATCCGCGCCTCCTCGCTCGAAAGGACGCCGCCGCGCGCCGCCGCGGACAGGCACGCGGGCGCCCGGCCCGCCACTCGGCCTCGCTGCCGGCTCGCTCCTGAACAGGTGTCCGGGCAGGGCCATGTCGAAACTGGCGAACCGTGTCTTCGAGAAGGCGGCGAGGCGGGCGGGGAAGCTACTGGCGCGAGAACGCCCAAGCGTAGGTCGTGGGCCACCAGGCGGGGCCGTGGCCCTGGCTCACGGCCAGCGCCGTCGCCTTGATCTGGGCGCCGCCGTCGAAGATGCTCGCCGAGCGCCAGGGGTTCCAGGAGCCCTTCCACGTGCCCGCGGTGTACTGGAAGAGGCCGAAGTCGACGCCGTTCGAGGCCGTGGCCGAACCGCCCGATTCGGCCCCCATGAGGCGATACAGGCCCTCGGCCCAGATGCCGTCGGCGGCGGCCGCCGCCTTGATCTGCGACCACCATGGGCCGCTGCCGTCGCCGGCGGTC
This sequence comes from Thermoleophilia bacterium, assembly GCA_035517975.1. GTDB lineage: Bacteria > Actinomycetota > Thermoleophilia > UBA2241 > UBA2241 > Bog-752. The sequence goes on from DATIYD010000190.1 coordinate 5,516, forward strand.
GAGGGCGGCGTGAGGTCGCTCGCGACCGCCGCGACCGGTGTGACCGCCCTCGTCTGCGCTACGAGATGGGCCACCGTCGCGTTCAGGCCGTGGAGCACGGCCCGCCGCGTGTTGAGCTCGGCCAGCACCGTATCGTGCCGGGCGGCGAGGTCGGCCGTCGTCTGCTTGGCACGCGCGAGGTCGGCCTGAAGGGCGGCCTGGGCGGCGAGGGCCTCGCGCTGATGGCGCTCGACGGTCTGCACCAGACCGGCGTCGCTGCCGGTCACGTGCTGCACGTAGTCGAGCCTGGTCAGCAGGTCGCTGAAGCTGCCCGCCTGAAAGACGGCGTTGAGCACGTCGGCGTTGCCGCTCTTATAGGCCAGCACGAGGTGGTCGGCGAGCTCCTCGCGAGCCAGGACGACCTGGTAGCGGGCCAGTTTCAGCGCCGCGCGGCTGGTGGCCACCTGCCCCTGCAGCACGCCGAGACGCTGCACGGCGGCGGAGTAGAGCGCCACCATGCTGTCGAGGCGCTGGTCGAGCGCGGCCACCTGCGCGGCGGCCGCGCGGGCCTGGGCCCTCTTGCCGGCGAGCGTGGCGGCCGAAGCCGCCGGCACCACGCAAAGGAGAACGGCCGCAAGGAGCGAAATGACGACGACACGCCTGAACAGTGTGCTGGTCTTCACCGCATCTCCCTCTGGGTCTGCGGCGCCGTAGGTGTACGGCTGCAACGCGACCCTCGGCCGGTGAGCCGGGACACTATCACAGGCACGCGGAGCCTGACAACTCCGCCCCGCGCGTCTGCCGCCCCACATGACCCCCTGAAGCGCGCCCTCTGCCCCCCATGCTCCCCACGAGGCCCAGGCTGAAGGCAACGCCCCCGGGCAGCTTCACGAAGCGGGCTGCAACCTGCGTCGCAGCAGCGCCACGGCCGCGGCGGCGGCGAGCACCAGCGCGATCGCCACGACCAGGGCGAGCAGGCCGGCGGCGCCGTGCTGGGCGATCCAGACGAACGGCCCCGCGATCGCGCCGGTCAGCACGCGCAGCGCCTTGGCGATGTTCGGCGTGCCCACGAACGAGTAGCCCAGCGCGACGAAGCAGAAGGTCATGACGTACCAGAGCGGTGAGAGCAGCGCGTGACGCAGCGAGGTGCGGCTCCAGAACGCTTCGCCGCGATGAGCCTTGCGGAACGCCTTCTTGCGCCCCAGCCAGAAGCTCACCACGACGAGACCGGTGCCGTGCCAGAGGGCCCACGACGCCCAGTTCAGGTCGACGTAGTGCCAGAGGCCCATGACCATCATGCTGGCGTACAGGCCGAGCCACACCTTGCGGGTCGCGCCGAAGACCGGGAAGTAGACGTTGTTGCGGCACCAGGTCGACAGTGAGATGTGCCACGAGCGCCAGAAGTCGCTGAGGTTGCGTTTGAACAGCGGGTTGTTGAAGTTCTCCATGATGCGAAAGCCGAAGAGCCGCGAGAAACCGATGGCGAGGTCGGTGTAGGCCGAGAGGTCCATGTAGGCGCGCAGGAAGACGTAGACGCAGAAGTAGGTCGCCTGGAGCGGTTGGGCCGTGGTGAAGTGCCAACCCGGCGCGAGCGGCGCCCGGGCCGTGGGGGCCAGGTAGACGGCGAAGACGAAGTCGACGACGAACACCTTCTTGAAGTAGCCCACGACGATGCGCCGCAGCCCCTGATAGAAGAGGTCGCGGTCGAAGCTCATGCTGCGCTTGCCGTGGAAGCCCTGATAGGTCTCGATCGGTCCGGCGGCGAAGGTCGGCAGGAAGCAGACGAAGGCGGCCAGCTTGAGCAGCGAGTTCTCGGTGATCACGCCGCGCGCCGAGTCGAAGACGTACTGCAGCAGGCGGAACGCGAAGTAGCTCACGCCGAGCGGCATGGCCACGCGGGTGTAGACCCAGTCGTTCGTGCCCCAGAGGCTGCGCACCATGGGCTGGCTGTACTTGCCCACCGCGAGGATGACGATCGCGCCGAGCACGGCGATGAGCACCGTGCG
>DATIYD010000191.1:0-2201 GCA_035517975.1 Thermoleophilia bacterium
CCCCCCCCCCCCCCCCCCCCGCCCGCCCTCTCCGCGCGCCGCGTGGGCGTCAAGACTGCTGGGGCTCGTCCTCCATCTGCTTGCGCAGACGCGCCCGGGTCTCTTCGATCTTGCGCTTGAGGTCGTCGGAGCGACCCATGGCCTGCTCGCGACCGGCGCTCACCGCTCCGGACAGGCGCTCGCGCTGCTCGCTCCAGTCGGTGCCGGTGAAGAGCTGATTGCGCATCTCCTTGCCGGTCTTGGGGGCAAGCAGCACGGCGATGCCGGCGCCGACCGCAGCACCCAGCACGAATCCCGCTAGCTTCACAAGGACCACCTCGTTTCGATCGACCGTTTCGGCGTCACTCGGACGCCCATTCTACCAAGCTCGCACGTGCGGCGGGGCGCCGGCCGCGCGTTCGCGGCAACCTACACGACGGGGCGCGGCAATCGGCCCCCGCCACCCCGCCTACAGCAGCCGCGTGCCGTTGATCACGAGGCTGAAGTCGCAGTTCAAGAAGGCGGCCGCGCGACGGCACATCAGCATGCGCGACAGGAAGATCTCGAAGTACTCCATGACCTGCGAGACGGTGGTGTCGATGTCGAGCGACAGCGTGATCGTGCGGGCCGCGGCGTCGACCTTGACGGCGGCGTTCTGCGAGGCCAGGTTCACGCGGTCGTGGATGTCGAACGTGTGGGGGTCGGGGTTGCGCACGCGGTCGCGGTTCACGTCGGACTTGTCGCCCAGGATGAGGGCGGCGGCGATGTCGGAGATGGCCTCGCCGTACTGCTCCTCGTGGTTGCCGATCGCCGCCATGACCTCGGCGTACTCCTCGACCGGCATACCCATCTGGCTCAGCAGGTCGCGGGCGATCAGCGCCGCCGCGATGCCGTGGTCGAGCCGTGAGATGGCGTTGCCCACGTCGTGCAGGTAGCCGGCGATGGCGGCGAGCTCGGCGTGGCGCGGCGGCCGCTGCAGGGCGAGCAGGATGTCGCGCGCCGTGTTGGCCACGATGCCGGCGTGGCGCTCGGCGTGCTCGGTGTAGCCCAGCACCTCGAGGTTGTGGTCGGCCTTGCGCACGAAGACGGCGACCTCGGGGTTGGCGCGCACGTCGTCGAGGGTGATCAGGGTCGCGACCCCGTGCTTGGCCCTCGACTTGGTCGTCGGCTTGGCCCCCGGCTTGGTCGCCGACATGGACTTGGGGTTGGGGTCGGGCTTGGCCATAGGCGTGTCGGTCTGCTCCTTCGTGGTCCGGCGCCGGCGCCGGTCAGGGCCTGATCGAAAAGCCGGCCAGCTTGGTATCGACAGGCGCGGGCTCCCACGTGAGCCGGTCGACCTGGGCGCCGGGCGGCCCCTGGCGGCACCAGTCGAGCCCGGCCTCGACGGCCGCCTCGTCGCCCTGCAGGTGACCCTCGACCGCGCCGTCGGTGCGGTTGCGCACCCAGCCCTGCAGGCCCAGGTGCTCACCCATCTGCCGCGTCGCCACGCGAAAGTAGACGCCCTGGACGCGGCCGCTCGCGCGAAAGCTGACGGCCTTCACCAGCGCGGCCCCGGATCGCTGGTCTCGTCGAAGCCGCTCGCCCCCACCAGCGGCACGAACCGGCAGGGGATGCTCTCGACCTCGCGCACACCGTCGGCCGTCTTTACGACGACGGTGAGCACCTGGTCGCCGCCGGCGGGACCGATCGGCACGACCAGGCGACCGCCCTCGACGAGCTGGGCGAGGAGCGGCGGCGGCGCCGCGGGCGCCGCCGCCGTCACCACGATGCGATCGAACGGTGCCTGCTCGGGCAGGCCGAGGCTGCCGTCGCCCAGCACCGTGGTCACGTTGTGGTAGCCGAGGCGGGCGAGCAGCTCGCGTGCGCCCTCTTCGAGCTCGCGCCGTCGCTCGATCGTGTAGACCTCGCCGGCGAGCTCGGCGAGCACGGCCGTCTGGTAGCCCGAGCCACTGCCCACCTCGAGCACGCGGCTGCGCACGTTGACGGCGGCGAGCTCGGTCATGAGAGCGACGATGTAGGGCTGCGAGATGGTCTGCCCGTAGCCGATCGCCAGGGCGCCGTCGTCGTAGGCCCGGTCGACCAGGCCGGCCGGCACGAAGAGGTGACGCGGCACGCCGCGCAGGGCCGCGAGCACGTCGGGGTCGTGGATGCCGCGCCCCTCGATCTGCTCGGCGACCATCGCGTGGCGGCGCTCGGTCTGGGCGTGTTCGACCGTCATCTGC
>DATIYD010000192.1:0-11868 GCA_035517975.1 Thermoleophilia bacterium
TCGAGCAGCTCGACGGTGAGCTCGGCCCGCACGCCGGCCTGGCGTGCGCCGCTGCGCCGCCCGCCGAGGGCGGCCACGACCGGCACGCCGACCCCGCCGGCCAGCAGGCCGGCAGCCAGCACGAGGCCGGCGGCCGGCAGCCAGGCGGCGCAGACCGCCACCGACACGGCGCCGGCCAGGAGCGCGACCAGCGGCGGCGTGAGGCCGCGCAGGAACAGGTTCTGCAGGGCGTCGACGTCGCCGACCATGCCGGCGAGCAGATCGCCGCGGCGGTAGCCCTCGAGGCGCGCCGGCACGAGCGGCTCGAGCCTGCCGTAGAAGGCCACCCGCATGCGGGACAGCACGCGAAAGGCGAGGTCGTGCGAGGTGAGACGTTCGCAGTAGCGCGAGACCGGGCGGGCCAGGCCGAAGAAGCGCACCGCCACGATCACCGCGGTCAGCGAGAGAACGGGCGGACGCTCGGCCGAGCGCGAGATCAGGTAGCCGGCGAAGGCGATCAGGCCGACGCCCGAGAGCACCGAGGCGGCGCCCAGGCCGACCGAGAGGGCTACGCGGCCCCGTGGCGGCCGGCCGGCGCGCAGCAGGGCGAGCAGCGTGCTCATGCCGGCGCCGCCGTCTCGGCCACAGCCCTGCCCTCGGTCAGGCGCACCACGCGGTCGGCCGAGCGCGCGAGGGCCGGGCGGTGCTCGATCACGAGCACCGCCCGGCCCTCGCGCGCCTCGCCCACGGCCGCCGTGACCAGGGCGGCGCTCTCGGCGTCGAGGTCGGCGGTGGGCTCGTCGAGGATGAGCAGGGGCGCGTCGCGGAGCAGCGCGCGCGCCAGGGCGATGCGCCGCGTCTCTCCGGCCGAGAGAGCGCGGCCGCCCTCGCCGATCGTCGTCTCGTAGCCGCGCGGCAGCTCGCGCACGAACTCGTCGGCGCCGGCCAGGCGCGCGGCGGCCTCGAGCTGCTCGGGTGTGGCCCCGTCGGTCCCGAGCCCGATGTTGTGCGCCACGCTGCCGTGGAACAGGGTCGGGCGTTGCGGCACCCAGGCCACCTGCCGGTGCCAGGCCGCGGTGTCGAGCCCGGCCAGGTCGCGGCCGTCGATGGTCACGCTGCCGGCGTCGGGGCGGCGCAGGCCGAGCAGCAGCGCGGCCACCGTCGTCTTGCCCGCCCCGCTGTGCCCGACCAGGGCGACGAGCTCGCCACGGCGAAGCTCGAGCTCGAGGTCGTCGAGCACCTGTCCCGAGCGGTCGGGATAGGCGAGGGCGACGTGCTCGAGCCGCAGGCTGCGCCAGTCGACCGGCGGCTGCGCGGCGCCGGCCGGCGCCGCGCTCGGCACGTCGATCAGCGCCAGGATGCGCTCGGCCGCGGCCAGGCCATCGGCGCTCGCGTGGAACTGCAGGGCCAGGGCGCGCAGCGGCACGTAGAGCTCCGGCGTGAGGAGCAGCACGGTGAGGGCGGCGCGCAGGCTCACCGCGCCGTCGACCAGGCGTAGCCCCAGGGTGACGGCCACCAGGGCGGTGGCCAGGGTGGCGGCGAGGTCGAGCACGGCGCCCGAGACGAAGGCGACGCGCAGGGTCTGCATGGTGGTGCGCCGGTACTCCTCGCCGACCGCGGCGATGCGCTCGGCCTGGGCCTCGCCGCGGTTGAAGGCGCGCAGGGTGGGCAGTCCGCGCATGACGTCGAGGAAGTGGTTCGAAAGACGGGCGAGGGCCTGCCAGCGGGCCCGGGTGCGGCGTTCGGTGGAGCGTCCGATCAGCCACATGAAGACCGGGATGAGGGGCAGGGTCAGCGCCATGATGAGCGCCGAGACGCGGTCGACGCTGACCGTCCAGGCGAGCACTGCGAGAGGCACGAGCACGGCCAGCACGAGCTGCGGCAGGTAGCGGGCGAAGTAGGTCTCGAGGGCGTCGACGCCCTGCACGGCGGCCGTCGCCACCTCGGCCGACTCGGCGCCGTCGGCGGCCTGCGGCGCGTCGTGCGTGCGCCGCTCGACGAGCTCGCGGCGCAGCTGCGACATGACGCCGGCCGCCGCGCGCCGCCCCGTCGCCTCAAAGGCGCCGGCCAGCAGGCCGCGCACCACGGCGAGCGCGGCGAGCAGCACGAGCGCCGTCGTGACGGCCGTCAGCGGGTGGCCGGCGAAGGCCTGCGAGACGGCCCAAGCGAACAGGGTCGCCTGGGCCAGCAGCACGAGGGTCGACAGCAGGCCCAGGGCGACGTCGGCGGCGAGCGCCGCGCGCGCCGGGCGCGCGCGGCGCAGAAGCCGCGGGTCGAGCGTGCGGATCACGGCCCTAGCCGGCGGGCGACGCTCCCGGCGTGGCCGCCTCCGGCGCCTGACCGCCCGCGCTGCCGCCCTGCACGTCGCCGACGTCGATGCGCCGGCGGAACACGTAGAAGGTCCAGCCCTGGTAGATCAGCACGATCGGGAAGAAGATCGCCGTCACCACGGTCATGACCTTGAGCGTGTACGACGACGACGAGGCATTGCTCACCGTCAGGCTGTAGGCCGCGTTGGTGCTGGAGACCATGACGTGCGGATAGAGGAACACGAAGATGGTCGCCCCCGTGGCCAGCATGGCGACGGCGGTCGCAAGGAAGGCCCAGCCGTTGCGCCGGACGCGGATGAACCACACCGCGGCCAGGGCGGCAAGGGCGGCGACGACCGGCACCACGGCGCGCGCGGCGTGACCGGCCATCGCCGGCGTCCAGATCGCGAAGCCGATGACGAACAGCGCCGCGACCGGCGCGAGCCAGCCCCCCACCTGCTCGGCCCGGTCCTGCACTGGGCCTTTGGTCTTGAGCGCGAGGAAGGTCGCGCCGTGGACCAGGCACAGCAGCAGCACGGTGAGTCCAACGAAGAGCGAGTAGGGGTTGAGCAGCGTGAAGAACGTGCCGGTGTACTCGTGGTGGGCGTCGATCGGCACGCCGCGCACGAGGTTGCCGAGGGCGACCCCGACGAGCAGCGGGATGAGGAAGCTGCCGAGGGTCATGGCGGCGTCCCACAGCCAGTGCCAGCCGGCGTTGTCGAGCTGGGCCCGAAACTCGAACGAGACGCCGCGGATGATGAGCGCCACGAGCAGCAGCACGAGGGCCACGTAGAAACCCGAGAACATGGTGGCGTACCACTCGGGGAAGGCGGCGAACATGCCGGCGCCGGCGACGATCAGCCAGACCTCGTTGCCGTCCCACACTGGCCCGATCGTGTTGATCGCGACGCGCCGCTCGAGGTCGTTCGCGCCGACGAAGTCGTGCAGCATGCCGACGCCGAAGTCGAAGCCCTCGAGGAACAGAAAGCCGCACCAGAGAAGGGCGAGGACGATGAACCAGAGGATCGCAAGTGACATGGCTTGCCCTCCTTTCTAGTACGACATCGCGGGGACGGGAACGTCGTGCTCGTCGAGCTGTGGCGTGGGGCCGAGCGGACGACGCGCGAACCTGATCATGAGCACCGCGTCGACGAGCGCCATCGCCCCGTAGAGCAACACGAACACCGCGATGCTGAGACCCAGCACCGTCGCGCTGACCGTGGGCGACACGCCGTTGCGGGTGAGCTGCAGGCCCTGCACGATCCACGGCTGGCGGCCGTTCTCGGTCAGGATCCAGCCGAGTGTGTTCATGAGGAAGGGGATGAGCACCGCCCAGACGGCCAGACGCAGGAACCAGGTCGACTGTTCGATCGTCTTGCGGCGCAGCAGCCACACCCCCCACAAGGCGAGCAGGAACACCAGGCCGGCCAGGTAGGCCATGCCGCGGATCGACCAGAAGGCGATGAAGACGTTGGGTCTGTAGTCGCCGGGCCCGTAGCGCTGCTGGTACTGGGCCTGGATCGCGTTCATGCCCACCACCTTGCCGTTCCACGAGTTGGTGGCAAGGACCGAGAGCAGGTGGGGCACCTTGATGGCAAACGAGGGTGTGGGGTCGGTGGCCGTGTAGCCGCCGATCTGGAACAGGGTGAACGAGGCCGGCTGGGCGGTGTTCCAGAGCGCCTCGCCGGCAGCGATCTTCATGGGCTGGTAGTGGTCGCCCGAGACGCCGAGCTCACTGCCGACGATCATGGCGAGGAAGGTGGCCGGCACGAGCACGAGCAGCGCGATCCGCGCGGTCTTGCGGAAGGCGGGGGCATCGGAGCGGCGCCGCAGGTGCCAGGCCGACACGGCCAGCATGAGGGCGCCGCCCGTGACGAGCGCGGCCAGAAGGACATGCCCGTAGGCCCAGAGGAACAGCGGGTTGGTGAGCACCGCCCAGATGCTGGTCAGCTGGGCGCGCCCCGACTGCGCGTTGATCTGGTAGCCCACCGGATGCTGCATCCACGAGTTGGCCGCCATGATGAAGGCCGCCGACAGCACCGTGCCCAGCGCCACCAGCCAGATCGTCGCCAGGTGGACGCCCTTGGGCAGCCGGCCCCAGCCGAAGATCCACAAGCCGAGAAAGGTCGACTCGAGGAAGAAGGCGGCGAGCCCTTCGATGGCGAGCGGCGCGCCGAACACGTCGCCCACGAAACGCGAATACGACGACCAGGCCATGCCGAACTGGAACTCCTGCACCAGGCCGGTGACCACACCGACCGCGACGTTGATCAGCAGGAGCGTGCCGAAGAAGCGCGTCAGGCGCAGGTAGTCCTCGTCGCCGCGGCGGTGCCACGCCGTCTGTAGGATGGCGACGAGAAAGGCGAGGCCGATGGTGACGGGCACGAACAGGAAGTGGTAGATGCTCGTTGCGGCGAACTGGAGGCGGGCGAGGTCGATCTGTGACACGCCCACGATGACGGAGCTCCTCATCTTTGCGCGATCCCCCCTCGAGGATGTCGGCGGCGCACGACCCCAGAGTGTGCGCCGGTCCGGACCGGTTCGTGGGGGAGAGGCTCATCCACCCCCAATGCCCCATGATGCTAGTGCAAACGCTGGATCCCGAGCAACGTTGTCAGATCAGCCGCCCCTCGGCCCGCTCGCTGGTGGCTCGCCCGCCGCCGGTTCTTCCGTGCCCGCCGCCGGTGCTTCCGTGCCCGCCGCCGGTGTTTCCGTGCCCGCCGTGGGCTCTCCGGTGTCCCCCGCAGGCTCCCCTGCCGCGGCCACGCCCTCGTCGCTCGTCGCGCGGACCGGCGCATGGGGCCCGAGCGGCAGGTAGGCGATCTCGGCGGGACTGACGAGGTCGGCGCCCCAGTCGAGCATCACCTGGAGCTTGCGTGAGAAGCGCGGCAGCTTGCCCAGATACACCCCGCGCCACAGAAACCAGGCGGGGATGCCGGTGACCTTGAGCCCTCTGATCTGGGCGACGGCCTCGCGGTGCCCCAGGCTGGCGAGGCTGCCGATCGGCGCGTAGTCGAACCTGCGTGCCGCCGGCTCGTGGCGCAGCAGCGCCGCGATGTTGGCGGCGGCGACCGGCCCCTCTCGCTCCGCGTTCTGGGCGGTCGGTCCGTAGAAGGCGCCGGGAGTGGCGGTGGGCACCGCGGCGCAGTCGCCCAGCGCGAAGACGTTGTCGTGACCTTCGACCTGCAGGGTACGACTCACGCGCAGGGCGCCGTGGGCGTCCTTGGGTAGATCGACGTCGCGCAGCAGTGGGTTGACCTCGATGCCGGCCGCCCACAGCACCGTGCGCGTCGGCACGACCTCGCCGGTGGAGAGCGTCGCGCTGCGCGCGGTCAGCGCGGTGACGCCGACGCCAAGGCGCACATCGACGGAGCGGCGGCGCAGGCGCTCGAGCACGTACACACCGAGCCGCTCGTCGATCTGCTCCAGCAAGCGGTCGCCGTGCGGCGCGAGGATGAAGCGCGGCTCACCGGGCGCGATCGACGGGTAGTAGGACAGGGCCTCGTGGACGAGGTCCTCGATGGCGGCGGCTCCCTCGATGCCCGAGAAGCCGCCGCCGCAGAAGACGAACGTGAGCAGCTCGCGGCGCAAGGCGGGGTCGCGCGAGACCGAGGCCAGCTCGAGCATCTCGAGCACCCGGTTGCGCAGCAGATACGCGTCGGCCACGGTCGCCAAAGACAGGCCGAACTCTGACGCGCCGGCGCCGTGGCGAAAGCTCGTCGTGGCGCCGAGGGCGATCACCAGGTAGTCGTAGCCGCGGGTCTCGGCGCGGCCGTCGGGCAGCCTGACGGTCACCTGCTGGGCGGCGATGTCGATCGTCTCGATGTCGGCGACCTCGATCTGCGCCTGGGGAGCCATCGCACGGAGCGGCGGCACGGCGTGGACCACGGCGATGGTGCCGCCGGCGACGTCGGCCAGGAAGGGCGTGTAGGTGAGGAAGTTCGTGCGGTTGATCAGCCTGACCTCGAGGTCGTTGCTGCCGCCGGGGTCTGGTGCGAGATGGCGGGCGGCGGCGACGCCGCCGAAGCCGCCGCCGAGTATGAGGACACGGTTCATGGCTCACCTCCGGTTGGGGGATCCGCCGACCCGGGCGACACGATCGTCCAGCCGCTCTTCACAGGCCGACACTCGCCTGCATCATGCCGCCGTCGACCACGTACGTGGTGGCCGTGCCGAACGAGGCCTCGTCGGAGGCCAGCCAGGCGACGAGGTTGGCGATCTCCTCAGGCTCGGCGACTCGCCCCAGTGGGATGGCCTCGTGCAGCTTCTTGTTCATGGCCGGATCGGCGAAGGTAGCCGCGTCGATCGGCGTGTTGACTGCTCCTGGGGCCACGCCGACGACCAGGATGCCGTGCGGGGCGAGCTCGACGCCAGCGGTGCGCGTGAGCATGCGCACACCGCCCTTGGCGCAGCAGTAGGCGGCGTTGCCCGGCATCGGCCAGTCCTCGTGGATCGAGGAGATGTTGATGATGTGGCCGCCGCCGCCCTGCTTGATCATCTGTCGGGCGGCGCACTGTACGCCAAAGAAGGCGCTCTTCAGGTCGATGCCCATGACGAGGTCGAACTGGCGCTCGGTCGTGTCGAGCACCGAGGTGCGGGTCTCCATGCCGGCGTTGTTGACCAGCACATCGAGGTGGCCGTAAGCCTTCACCGTCTCGTCGACCAGGCGCTGCACGTCGACCACGCTGGAGACGTCGCCCTGCAGCATCTGGGCTCGCCCGCCGACCTTCTCGATCGCGGCTACCGTGACGCCGGCGGCCGCCTCGTTCTTGTGGAAGTTCACGGTGACCGCGGCGCCCGCCTTGCCGAGTTCGACGCTGATCGCGTGACCGATGCCGCTGTCGCCGCCGGTCACGATGGCCGCCTTGCCTGCCAGTGACATCGCGCCTCCTTGTCATGCACCCGTCGATCGTATGGCGCGAGGTTCGTAGGCCGGCGCGCCGTCGCCGTGATACCCGGAGCGTGAAGTGACCAATGGTGTTACGACCGCGGGTCAATGCACGAGCAGGGCGGGTGCACCGGCCGGCTGCGCCGCCCGCGCGCCAGATCAAGTTTGCGTGCTAATCGTTAGTATGCTAACCTTTGTCCCGTCGCACCCGGCGAGTCGCGGAAAGGAGGTGCGGCCCATGCCCAAGGACGACGACACAGGGCACGGCGCGGCCCACGTCGCCTTCAAGCTCACGCTGCTCGAAGAGCTCGAGGGCGCCGACGAGCTCTCGACTCGCGTGTTCCGCGCCTTCCTGAACACGCTGCGGCTCCACCGCCAGCTCATGGTCGCCTCCATGTCCGAGCTCGACACGCATCCCGGTCAAGCCATCTGTCTGCGCTTCCTGTCGGCCAACGACGGCATCACCCAGCGCGACCTGGCCGATGCCCTGCACCTCGCGCGGCCCACCGTGAGTCGCATGCTGCAGGCCATGGAGAAAGCGGGCGCGATCGAGCGCCGTGTCGACGAGCACGACCAGCGCCTGACACATGTCCACCTGACCGAGAGGGGCCACGAGCTCGAGGGTGAGCTGCGCACCGTTCTGGCGGGCTATCTGAGCGACACGATCGGCTCGTTGCCCGAGAGCGATCGGCGCGAGCTCGAGCGGCTGCTCGACGCCTATGGCCAGACCATCTCGGCGGCGATCGCCCGACGCGCGGCGCGTGGCGCAGCGGCCGATGCCGCGCGCGAGAGCGGTCCGGCGGCGCGCGCGACCGGAGGACCGGCGTGATCGGCCTGCTCAAAGAGCGCCTCACCCCGTACTGGCGTCAGATCGCGCTGGTGATAGCGCTGCTGTTCGTGCAGGCCGGTACCAACCTCTATCTGCCGACATTGAACGCCGACCTCATCAACAACGGCATCGTCAAGGCCGACACGCACTACATCGTGGTCACCGGCGCCTTCATGCTTGCCGTCACCCTCATCCTGGTGATCGCCACGATCGTCGCCGTGTACTGGGGCTCCAAGACGGCCATGGCCTTTGGCCGCGATGTGCGCGGCCTGCTGTTCCGCAAGGTCGAGAGCTTCTCGCAGGCCGAGCTCAACCACTTCGGCACGCCGTCGCTGATCACCCGCACCACGAACGACGTCCAGCAGGTGCAGATGCTGGTGCTCATGATGCTGAACCTCACGCTCGCGGCGCCGATCATGGCCATCGGCGGCATCATCATGGCGCTGCGCCTGGACGTGCCCCTGTCGAGCGTGATCCTGGTAGCGGTGCCCGTGATGGGTGTCTTCATCGGCCTCGTGGTCACTCGTGCCTTGCCGCTCTTCAGGTCGATGCAGAAGAAGATCGACCGTGTCAACCAGGTCACGCGCGAGGTGCTGAGCGGCGTTCGCGTGATCCGTGCCTTCGACCGCGTCGGCTACGAGGAGCAGCGCTTCGATGCGGCCAACACCGACCTCACCGGCACGACGCTGAGCGTGATGCGGCTGTTCGCCCTCGTGATGCCGGCCCTGATGCTGATCATGAACCTGGCGACGGTGGCCATCGTCTGGTTCGGCAGCGTCCAGGTCGCCGACCACGGCATGCCGATCGGCGACCTGACAGCCTTCATGACGTACATCCTGCTGATCCTGATGTCGGTGCTCATGGCGACCTTCATGCTCATCATGGTGCCACGGGCGTCGGCATCGGCCGAGCGCATCCAGCAGGTGCTCCACGCCGACGTCTCGGTCACCGACCCCGGGACGCCGGTCGTCGACGCGCCCGTACGCGGCCACGTCGAGTTCAGGGACGTGGAGTTCCGCTACCCCGGCGCCCAGGACCCCGTGCTCTCGCACATCTCCTTCACGAGCGGCCCCGGCGAGGTGACCGCCATCGTCGGCAGCACCGGCAGCGGCAAGAGCACCCTCATCAACCTGATCCCGCGCTTCTACGACGTCACCGGCGGCAGCGTCGTCGTCGACGGCGTCGACGTGCGCGAGATGGCCCTGCAAGACCTGTGGCACCGTATCGGGCTGGTGCCGCAGAAGGCGTTTCTGTTCAGCGGCACGGTGGCCGACAACCTGCGCTACGGAGACGAAGCGGCCTCTGACGCGGAGCTCTGGCACTTCCTCGAGACCGCCCAGGGCACGGAGTTCGTGAGCGAGATGCCCGAGGGTATCGAGGCGCTGGTCGACCAGGGTGGCGCCAACGTCTCGGGCGGGCAACGCCAGCGTCTTGCCATCGCCCGGGCGCTCGCCAAGAAGGCCCGCATCCAGATCTTCGACGACAGCTTCTCGGCGCTCGACTTCACGACCGACGCCCGGCTGCGGGCGGCCCTCAAGCAGGAGACGACCGACTCGACCGTGATCATCGTCGCCCAGCGCGTAGGCACCGTCATGCACGCCGACCAGATCATCGTGCTCGAAGACGGCACGATCGCCGGCAAGGGCACGCATGAGGAGCTGCTGAAGACGAGCGCGACCTACCGCGAGATCGTCGAGTCACAGCTCGGCGCGGAGGGCGTGGCATGAGCAGCTCTCAGCCCCGGTCGTCCGCAGCCAAGGGAGCGCGCGGCGACCAGATGCCGACGCCGCCCCCCAGGCAGCGCGGCCCGGGCGGCGGCGGGCCCGCCGGAGCGCTCGCCCGGCCGACCGAGAAGGCCAAGGACTTTCGCGGCACGCTCAAGCGCATCGTGGGCATGCTCAGGCCCGAGCGCACGCGCATCGCCATCGTGCTGCTGCTCGCCGTCGTGAGCGTGACGTTCGCCGTCCTCGGTCCCAAGATCCTGGGCAACGCGATCAACACCCTGTACGCGGGCGTCATCAGCAAGAAGCTGCCGGCCGGCGTGACGCAGGCGCAGGCCGTCGCCGGGCTCAAGGCCAGGGGCGAGTCGAGGCTGGCCGGGATGCTGTCGGCCGTGCATCTTCACCCGGGTCACGGCGTCGATTTCAACGCCATCGGACGCACGCTGCTGCTGCTGGTCGGCATCTACCTGCTGAGCGCGCTGTTCGGCTGGGGCCAGCAGTACATCATGGCCGGCGCGGCCCAGCGCACCATGCTCCGCCTGCGCCGCGACGTCGACCTGAAGCTCGCCCATTTGCCCTTGCGTTACTTCGACGACCACGCCCGCGGCGACGTGCTGTCCCGCATCACCAACGACATCGACAACATCTCCCAGTCGTTGCAGCAGAGCCTCACGCAGATCATCACGTCGGTGCTCACGATCATCGGCGTGCTCATCATGATGCTCACGATCAGCCCGCTGCTGGCAGGCATCTCGGTGCTCTGCGTGCCGCTCTCGTTCGTGCTCACCCTCATGATCGCCAAGCGTTCGCAGAAGCAGTTCGCGGCGCAGTGGAAGCACACCGGCGACCTCGGCGGTCACGTCGAGGAGATGTTCACGGGTCACAACGTGGTCAAGGTCTTCGGTCGCCAGGACGAGGCGGTCGCGACCTTCGATCAGGAGAACGAGCAACTCTACCAGGCGAGCTTCAAGGCGCAGTTCATCAGCGGCATCATCCTGCCGGTGATGAACTTCGTCAGCAACCTGAACTACGTGGCGATCTGCGTGGTCGGCGGCATCGGTGTCGCCAACGGCACGCTCCTGCTCGGCGGCGTGACGGCCTTCATCCAGTATTCGCGTCAGTTCACGATGCCGATCACGCAGGTGGCCAGCATCATGAACGTGCTGCAGTCGACGGCGGCCTCGGCCGAACGCGTCTTCGAGCTGCTCGACGAGCCCGAGGAAGAGGCCGACCCGGCCGAGCCGGTGGCCCTCGAGCACACGAGCGGCCACATCACGCTCGAGGACGTGTCGTTCCGCTACCTGGCCGACACGCCGCTGATCGAAGACCTGACCCTCGACGTGCGGCCCGGTCAGACGGTGGCCATCGTCGGCCCGACGGGCGCCGGCAAGACCACCCTCGTGAACCTCCTGCTGCGCTTCTACGAGATCGACCACGGTCGCATCCTGGTCGACGGCCTCGACGCCCACGCCATGACGCGCAACGACCTGCGCGGCCTGTTCGGGATGGTGTTGCAGGACACCTGGCTGTTCACCGGCACGATCCGCGACAACATCGCCTACGGCCGCGAGGGCGCGACCGACGACGAGATCATGGCGGCCGCGCGCGCCGCGCGCGTCGACCACTTCGTGCGCGCCCTCCCCGACGGCTACGACACCGTCCTGGACGACGACGCCACCGCCGTCTCACAGGGCGAGAAGCAGCTCCTGACCATCGCCCGGGCATTCCTGGCCGACCCCGACATCCTCATCCTCGACGAAGCCACGAGCTCGGTCGACACGCGTACCGAGATGCTCATCCAGGAGGCGATGGTGGAGCTGATGAAGGACCGCACGAGCTTCGTCATCGCCCACCGCCTCTCGACCATCCGCGGCGCCGACATCATCCTCGTCATGGACCACGGACACATCATCGAGCAGGGCTCGCACGAGGAGCTCATGGAGGCGCGCGGGTTCTACTACGACCTCTACGCCAGCCAGTTCGAGGGAGCCCTCGAAGAGGCCTCGTAGGGGCGGGGCGCCTCCGCTAGGCTCCGGCCGGTGCCCTCTTGGCGGCCTTCTTGCGCTCCTCGGAGCTCAGTACGTGCTTGCGCACCCGGACCGATTCGGGCGTCACTTCGACGAGCTCGTCGGCGGCGATCCA
>DATIYD010000193.1:0-8820 GCA_035517975.1 Thermoleophilia bacterium
GCGATGCAGCACCGTCAGGTCGAGCTGGTTGGGCCACCACTTTCGGACCGTCATCGCTTCGGCCGTGCGCGGGCTCTCGTCGGACATGTCGATCTCTCCTCTCCGGACGGCGATCTGGCCACCGCAGCTTACCTCCCCCCCAACACTGGTGGCGCGCGCAAACGGTCTCAAGCTCTACGAGACCGAATCCGATGACTATCGCAGTCGCAGCGTGAGCCATTTCGACGGGGGACACGATGAGGGCCAGGATGGCCGTCACGGCGTGTGCCTGTCACTCGCGGCGCTTTTGGCAGCCTGCGGATCAGGGTCGTCCGGTGCCGCATCATCTGCTCCCTCACTGTCCAAGACGCAGACGATCCAGGAGCAGACCGTCGCCTATTGCAGGGCGCTGGGGCCGATCCTGAGAGCCGACCGCGCGCTCTGGCTGAAGATCACGAGGGTTCAGCGTGAAGTCGGCGCCAGCAAAGCCTTCAGCATGGCGGCCAGGATCAACGATCGTATCTGGCGATCGCGCCACAGAAGCTATCGGGCACGGTGGTCTGACCGAGGCGCGGCTCCTCACCTCCGTCGCCCGGTATGAAAACACCTTCGCGAGCGCGTTCGCTTGCTCGCGGGCCCTGTCTGCGCATCGTGCGGGCGACATCTGGGTAAGCCACGAAGCCGACATGGCGTTGCTGACGCGCACAATGGAGCAGCGGCGATCAAGCGAGATCCAAGGGGTCCGACCACCACGTGGCGGGTACCCAGAAGCTGGAGGGTCACATGACACGCACTATGCTCGGCGGCAAGATCCACCGCGCCACGGTGACCGCTGCCGACCTCAACTACGAAGGCAGCCTGACCGTCGATCAGGAGTTGCTCGACACGGCAGGCATCCTTGCTGGTGAGGCAGTCGATGTCTGGGACATCAGTAATGGCGCCCGGCTGCGCACCTACACGATCTCGGCACCACGCGGCTCGGGCATCGTCTGCGCGAATGGAGCGGCTGCCCATCTCGTGCGGGTGGGCGACCTCATCATCATCGCGAGCTTCGTCGTCCTCGACGATGCCGTTGCGCGGAGCTGGCAGCCGAGTGTGGTGTTCGTGGACGCCGCCAACCACCTGAGCGAACGCCGACCGGAGCGCGCGGCGGCGTAGGGAGCCCACAGGCCGCTGCATCCCTGCGGCCATCGCTCGGGGGGCCCGAGGGTGACGGTTCTTGATGAACCGTCACCCTCGGGCCCCGTCACCTTGGGGCGACGGTTCCTGCAAGAATCGCCACTCTCGGGCGGCGCCCGTCACCCTCAGTCGTCGAAGTGCCCCGCGGCGCCCTTGTCGCTGTCGAGGGTCTTCGCCTTCTCGACGATCTTCGCCTCGGTCCACTCGCCGGGGTCTTCGAGCCGCCCGATCTTGGGCTTGAGATCGTAGGAGCCCGCCGCGAGGATCGCCTCGACGCCGAGCGGCGCGGTGTCCTGCGCGTTGAAGACCTCGGTCATCATCCTGTAGGCGAAATCCTCGACCCGCCTGGCCATGCGCTCGCGGATCTCGGCGGGCTGTGCCAGGAACCTGCTCTCGAACGGCAGGTTGAGGTTCTTGTAGTCGCCCTTTTTCCAGCCTCGCTCGTCGGCGTAGGCGACCACGTCGACCCACATCTCCTCGGTCACGCCCTCGCCCTTCACCTTGATGAAGTTGCCGTCGGCGTCGAGCTGCGCGTTGCCGTAGTCGTTCACCTCGAGGCCCCACGAGATCATCTGCAGGGCCGTGGCCACGTTGGCCTTGGTCGTGTGGGTCGTGGCGGCGATCTCGCGGAGCCGCTCGGAGCTGTTGCCCGACGTGCCGTGCTGGGCGCCGCTCACGTTGTAGGGCGCGAGGGCCTCGTGCACCTTCGCGGTCAGCCCGACCTGGATGCCGGCGTCGGATGCCTCGATGCCGTGTGTGGTGCCGTTGTTCAGCGCGATCCAGTCGGCCGCGATGCCGTGGGCGTTGAGTCCCTGGATGAGGAAGAGCGCCTCGTCGGGCGTCGACAGCCCGGTCGAGCCCTTGATCTCGCCGATCTCGGTCTCGAGACCGGCCCAGGCCGGAATACACGGATTGACGGCGAGGTTGGCGAGCAGGTTCTGGTCGTTGGGCTGGTGAGACGCGTCGATGGCGATCGACGTGATACCCGCCTCGAACATCGTGGGGACCTCGACCATGGCCTGGGCGAGGTCCTTGTCGTTCTTCATGCCGTAATGGTCGGCGTGCACCGCGACGGGGACGGTGATGCCCATCTCGTTGCAGAACGCATCGACGATGCGCGCCATGTTCCAGTAGTTCACAGGGCAGTAGGCCTTCTGCCCGCCTTCGGACTTGGCGATCTCGATGATGAGAGCGGCGTTGGCGCGCTGCGCCGCCCGCAACGCCCCGCGGATGGCGAACGAGTTGCGGCCGTTGGCGGCCATGGCGATGGCCTTGCCCTTGGCCCGCATCGCCCGGTCGATGACCTTGCCGCTCACGAGCAGCGCCCTGGAGTTGGGAAAGAGGGCTGCGACGTTGGGAGGACGACCCACCTGGAGGGCCTTCTCGAAATCCTGTGCGTACGCCATCGACGGTCTCCTTCAGGGAGTTGTGGATCCGTACCGTGGATAGTATCGAATCCTGGTGGACTTCGCCGGGCCGGTGAGGCAAGCTGCCGGCGAAGGCGCGCAGTCGTGCGGGTCCTTCACCGATCGCGAACCGGGGGTGGAGTCATGACCGAGTTGCGGCCGTCCGCCGCCGCGCAGGCGGCGACAGCGCCGTCCGTGGCGACGGGCGGAGCCACGGGCGGGCCCGTGAGCGAGCGCCGCCTGCCGACCCGCATGGGCGATGGTTCCCTGACGCGCATGACCCGCAGCGAGCTGCGCGCCGACATCGAAGAGGCCACGGCGCTGGCCGCCCGCAAGGCCAAGGTCGAGCCGCTGACCGCCGACGAGATCGACCACGTGCTCGACATCTACGCCTCGGCGGCGAGCTTCACGGCCGTCGACATCGGCGACCAGGTCGTCCTCTCCTGCGACGGCGGCGGCTCGAAGATGACCGGCACCGACATCCTCGACCTGCTCGAGAGCGAACAGCGCCTGGGCCAGGACATCCTCGAGCTCTGGCACATCGAGTACTCCTACAAGGCCATCAAGACGATCCTGCCGTTCCAGCAGCAGGTCATGCAGAACGCGCAGCTCATGCTCACGGCGCCGATCCAGTACGGGGCACAGCCCAACCTGGCGTTCTACTCGAGGCCCGACGGGCCGGTCGAGAACTGGTTCGAGCTGCTGCCGCTCGGCCGCATCGACGAGGCTCGCGCCGCCATCGAAGAGGCCATGGAGTACGCCACCAAGGACTTCCTGTTCGTTGGCGCCGGCATGCTCGACGCCGGCGCCGATGGTCTCGATTTCGACACCACGGGCGGCGCCGGCGACGCCGACTTCGCCAGCACGCTGACCGCCGTCGAGCGCCTGCGGGCAGCCTATCCCGAGGCGGGCATCGAGGTCGGCATGGCGGGCGAGTTCGTGATCGGCGTCCACGGCGAGTTGCGTCAGCACGGGCGCCGCCTCGCGGGCCTGTGGCCCAAGGGCCAGCTCGAGGCCTGCCAGCAAGCAGGCGCCACGCTCTTCGGTCCGGCCGTCAACATCCGCACCGGCAAGTCGTGCGCCTGGAACACGGCCTACTCGCTGACCGTCATCAAGCCGTGCATGGAGGTCGCCACGATCCCGGTGCATCCCAACGTCGGCGAAGGCGTCTGCGGCGTGCCGGTCAATGGCTACCCGCCCGAAGACGCCAGCTCGCGCGCCGCCAGGGCCCACGTCGACATCCTGCGCTGCGACGGGTTATAGGTGGGCTCGGGTGACTCCAGGGGCATGGACGTCACCCACGCGCTCGCCGCGGGCATGGGCGGGATCCGTACTTCCGGAGACCTGGTGGCACGGATGCAGATGACCCGGGGCATGCGTCTGGCGCAGGCGAAACGGTACGTGGCCGACAGGCTCGGTTGCTCGACGGGTGACTTGAGCGACAGCTACGCCATGGAGCAGATCAGGGGCGAGAAGGGCCTGGGCAGGATCCTCGACCACTCCAACCTGCACCCCGGCGAGCCCAACGCGATGATGGCCAAGTTCCGTATCGCCGAGCTGCTCGGCATCCGCATCAACTCGGTCGAGCGCTTCAGGCAGATGGCCGGGGTCTGAGTCGGTCGCGGAGCTCCCTGGGCGTCGCCATGTCGCACGGCGGCTTGGGCGCGCGCAGATACGGGGACAGCGGTACTCGTGATGGTGACCGCCGACGAGATAGGCCGGATCGACGTCTTTGCGGCCCTCAGCCGGGCCGATCGCGAGCGGCTCGCTCGCGCGGCGGCCGACATCACCCTGCAGACGGGCGAGTTTGCGGCGCAAGAGGGCGACGAGCGGGCGCTCTTCGCCCTGCTCGAGGGCCGCATCGAGGCGGTCAAGGCCGTCGACGGGATCGACCGCGTGGTCGGCCGGCGTCAGCCCGGCGACATCTTCGGAGAGGTGCCCATCACGCTCGGGACCGCGTTCCCGGTGGGCTTCAGGGCGGCGCTGCAGTCGCGCCTGATCCGGATCGAGCCCCACGACTACCACGCGGTCGCCGCCGTGGCCCCGGACGTCGCGCGCGAGGTGGGCAGGCTCGCGGCCCACCGGATCGGCGGCGCGCACGGCCTGCAAGGCATCGCAGCCGACCCGCCGCCGCCGCGCGCGATCCTGCTGGGGCGCCGGCAGGACGCCTCGTGCACGGAGCTGCGGCACTTCCTCGAGCGCAACCAGATCACGTTCCGGTGGCTCACGCCCGACGCGCCCGACGCGGTCGCGCAGTGGGGCGGTCCGTTGCCGGACGAGGCCGACTGCCCGGCGATCCGGCTCATCGCCGGCAAGACGGTGGTGCGACCACAGCTCCGTCGCGTCGCCGAGCTCCTTGGGCTCGGTACCGAGCCGGCGGCCGCCGAGTACGACGCCGTGATCGTCGGCGCGGGCCCCTCGGGACTGGCGGCGGCCGTCTACGGGGCGTCGGAGGGACTGCGCACGGCCGTGATCGAGCGCGAGGCGCCCGGCGGCCAGGCCGGCACCTCGTCGCGGATCGAGAACTACCTCGGCTTTCCGTCGGGCGTCTCGGGAGACGAGCTGGCCAGCCGCGCGCTGCAGCAGGCACGGAGGCTCGGCGCCGAGATCATCGTGACCAGGGAGATCACCCGGATCGATCCTGCCACCCGTCAGCTCCACCTCGACGGCGGCGACGTGTTACGCGCCCGTGCCGTCATCCTTGCGTGCGGGGTGGCGTGGAGGCGGCTTCCGGTCGAGGGCTTCGACCGCCTCGCCGGCAAGGGCGTCTTCTACGGCGCGGCCCGCAGCGAGGCTCCGAACAGCCATGGTCTCGACGTCCACATCGTGGGCGCCGGCAACTCCGCTGGGCAGGCTGCTCTGTACCTGTCCACTCATGCCCGGAGCGTGACCATCCTGTATCGGGGCGAGGGCCTCGAGAAGAGCATGTCCCGCTACCTCATCGATCAGCTTGCGGCCCGGCCCAACATCGACGTCCTGCTCCGTACGGAGGTCGTGGCTGCCCGCGGTGACACCGCACTCGAGGCGATCGACGTCGCAAGCAGCGCGACCGGCGAGACGACCCGGCTCGATTCCGGCGGCCTGTTCATCTTCATCGGGGCCGACGCCCAGACGTCGTGGCTGCCGTCCGAGATAGCGCTCGATCGCCGCGGCTACGTGCTCACGGGCTCCGACGTGACAGCGGCGGGAGTGTGGAAGCTGCGCCGCGATCCCTACCTTCTCGAGACCAGCGTCCCCGGCATCTTCGCGTGCGGCGACGTTCGTTCCGGACCCGTCAAGCGTGTCGCCGCCGCCGTTGGCGAGGGCAGCATGGCGATCGCCTTCGTGCACCAGTACCTCAAAGAAGGCGAAACGTCGCGCGAAAGCACGCACGACGCCGGCAGCGTCTCGCCGGCCGGCGTCTAGCGCCCACCGGCCGCGTGTCTGCCGAATCACCCGACAAGGGTGAAGCCGGCAACGCTGCTGTGTCCTAGGCTTATCCCGAAGCGAGAGAAGGGGGAGGCCATGAGCGCTACGACACACACGTACAGGCTCGTGCAGGTGCCGATCGCCTGGATCGTCTGGTTCATCGTGGTGATGGCCATCATCGTGATCGCCTCGGTGGCCGTGATCGGATGGCAGCTCTCGAGCACGACGTCGGGCACTGCGCCCGTTCAGATCCGCCTGGCGCCCGCCCCGATGCCGGGACCCGTCGCCGAGCTCGCTCGGCTCGTCGTCTCGTAGCGTGCGTCTCGGGGCGGTAGCTGCCCTCACGCGAGGCCGGGGCGGCGGGGCGGTCCGCCCCGCCGCCCCGGCCTCGCTCGGTCAGGAGAGGAACTCGCGCAGGCGCTGTGAGTCTCGGCTGCTCCGCAGCGCGACGAGCGCCCTGGCCTCGATCTGGGCGAGCCGTTCGGGGTTGAGCCCGAGCTTCCGGCCGACCTCGTCGGCCGAGCGCGGCGGTTCGCCCTTCAGGCCGAATCGCAGCTCGATCGCGTGGCGTTCGCGAGGGCCCAGGGCGCTCAGGACCTCGTAGAGCTCCTCCGCCTGCATGACCTCGCCCAGGGCCCCGATCGACTCCGGGGCCTGCTGGCCGGCGACGGCGTGGTCAGACTGCGCCGCGCTGTGGCCCTGGTCGGTGACGGCGCGATCGATGGCCTGACGTATCCACCACGTGGCGTAGCTCGAGAAGTCGTAGTCCTTGCGGTAGTCGAACTCCTCTATTGCGCGGATGAGACCGAGGCTGCCCTCCTGGATCAGGGCAAGCAGGGGAAGGCCGCGATCGACGTAGCGCTTGGCGACCGACACGACCAGGCCCAGGCGCGCTTCGACCAGCGCGCACTTGGCCGCCATATCGCGGGCCGCCACGCGCGCGAACAGCGACCCCTCTTCGTCGGGGCTGATCGCCGGCACGCGGGCGATCCTCGAAAGATACGGGCCGAGGGCATCGCCGCCCGGCTCTTCGGGCACACGGTCGCTCAGAACCTCCGCCTCTTCAGAGGCGCCGCGATCGGTCGCCGAGGGTTCGTCCTCGTCGCGAAGCTCGATGCCCTCGTCGGTCAGGCAGATGAGGATGTTCTCGAGGTGCTGAGAGGTCAGGTCGAGGTCCTGCAGCACGTCGCTCAAGTAGTCGCTCGTCAGAAACCCGCGCCTGCGGCCCTCGGCCAGCAGGGCACGCACCTCGGGGTTGGCCGGCCCCGCGGCGCTGCATGCAGCGGGCAGATCGATCGCCGTCATACGTCGATCCTCCTCGCACAGGGCGTCGCCGTCGCGCCGTCTCTTCTGATCGGCAGAGCGTCATGCACGCCGTCTCGGCCACACGCCGGGCGTGCTCCTTCATGGTACTCGCCGGGCCGGGCAACGGCGAAAATGGGGCCGACGGGACATGGGCCGACGGGACATCCCCCGGTCAGCGGCCCGTGAAGTACCCTCGCGAGTCGAGACGGTACGTGCGGGCGAAGTCGGTGGCCGACAGGCTGCTCACGAGGTGAGCCGACGCGTCGGAGCTGTCCAACGTGGGCACGCCCGGCGAAGCGACGTAGAGCGACAGCCAGCGGCCGCCGACGATGCGGCCGGCTCCGTCGATCCTGACGGTCAGCAGGCCCGAGAGGCTCAGATTGCCGCCAAGGCCGAAGTTGTGCCAGCCGGCGAAGTTGCCGAGCGAGTAGGCGATGAGGTGGTCCCTGTAGCGCTCGATGCCGCGGATCACGTGCGGCCCCGAGCCGAGCACGAGGTCGGCCCCCGCGTCGATCATGGCGTGGGAGAAGGCGCGCGCGTTGCCGCGATCCTCGCCGAAGGCGGACTCGGAGCCGTGCGGCGTGTGGATCTCGCCGGCGCCTTCGGCGCCGGCGTGCATGAGCACGACCACGATGTCGGCCTCGGCTGCCGCCCGGCGCACGAGCCGCGCCGCCGCCGGGATGTCGTTCAGGGGAGCGCTCCACGGATATGGCGAGAAGCCTGCGACGGCCACCCGCAGACCGCGCACCCGCACGATGGTGACCGTGTCCGGTGGTCCGGCGTAGGCGATCCCGGCTCTCTTGAGCGCCGCCTTGGTCTGGGCGAAGCCGCGGGCCAGGTAGTCCATGCTGTGGTTGTTGGCCATGTTGACGAGATCGATGCCCGACCAGGCCAGCGCCGCGGCGTACGACGGCGGCGCCTGGAAGGCGTAGCAGTTGGTCGTCGAGGCGCCGCACTTGGAGGGGCCCGCCGTGGAGTAGGTGCCCTCGAGGTTGGCGATCATCAGGTCGGGCGTGCTGAGCAGCGGCCGCATCGAGCCGAAGAGCGCCCGGCCGTCGTCGGGCGGCATGCCGTACATGGACCCGGGCGTCGTGTCGCCGACCCAGCCTATGGTGATGACCCTGGATGCGAGCGCGGCCGAGGCGGACGTCGTCATCGTGCTCATGCACGCCGGAGCCGAAGGCGCGGGCGAGACCCACACGCCGCACGGCTCCGAGTCGGCGTTCGGCGAGAACCGGGGCGACGCGCGGGCCTTCGCTCACGCCATGATCGACGCCGGGGCCGACCTCGTGCTCGGCTCGGGCCCGCATGTGATCCGCGGCATCGAGCGCTACCGCGACCACCTCATCGCCTACTCGCTCGGCAACTTCGCTGGCTGGCACAACTTCGGCCTGGGCGGCAACCTGAGCCTCTCAGGCCTGCTCACGGTCCGCGTCGACGGCGCCGGCCACATCCTCGGCGGCCGCTGGCTCTCGCTGTACGTCGCGCAGCCCGGCGTGCCTTCGGTCGACAGCTCGAACACCTCGGCCCATCTCGTGAGCAG
>DATIYD010000194.1:0-6393 GCA_035517975.1 Thermoleophilia bacterium
ACCCAAGCTTGGAGAACCAGCTCGTGATGAGCTTGCCGGCGACCTGGCTCTCGGGCTCCTCGTTGCGCGACCAGAGGCGCAGCACGATCGGCTTGCCCTGCTTGTCGACGCGCACGCCGTTCTTCAGGGGGTAGCCGGCCGCGGTCAGCATCTGGCCGGCCTTGTTCAGGTCGAAGCCGAAGGCCTCGCTCGCCGGCGGCTGCCAGGAGTACTCGAGGCCGGGTACGACGATCGACGAACCCGCCACGGCGCGGTTGCTGTAGGCGACCTGGATGATCTTCTGCTTGTCGACCGCCCACGAGAGCGCCTGCCGGAACTTGGCGTCGCGCAGCACCGGATTGCCCTGTGAATTTGGGTTGTTGTAGCAGTTGAAGGCGAGCTCGTCGAAGTACTTCTCGGCGGCGACGTTGCTGGCGATCGGCGTGACGCCGGGCACCGAGGACAGCGCGTCGAACTCGGCGGGCGGGATGTGCTCGGCGACCTGGATGTGGTCGGTCTTCAGGTCGTCGACCATCGTCTCGGGGTTCTGGTAGACCTCGAAGATGACCTCGCCGACCTTGGGCGCGCCGCCCCAGTAGTGCTTGTTGGCCACGAGGCGTACGTACTCGCCCTTCTTGACCTCGACCACCTGGAACGGGCCCGAGCCGACGATCGGCGGCTTGTTGATGAACGAGTTGCCGGCGACCTTGCCCGAGATCTTGCCCCAGATGTGCTGCGGCAGGATCGGCACCCACAGACGCAGCATGTCGGCCTTGGGCCTCGAGAGGTTGAACTGGACCGTTTGCGGATCGACGGCGACCACGTTCTTGATACCGGTCGTGTACGAGGTGAAGGCGAAGAGATCGTTCTTGATGATGTAGTTGTAGGTGAAGGCGACGTCGCTCGCGGTGAGCGGCACGCCGTCCTGCCAGGTCACGCCCTTGCGGATGGCGAAGGTCCAGGTGAGCCCGTCGGCCGAATGCTGCCAGCTCGTGGCCAGCTCGGGCCGGGGGGCGAAGTCCTTGGGGCTGTAGCCGACGAGCATGTCGTAGTTCAAGTGGTAGATCTCGTAGGCAGTGCCCGAGTACCCGATGAAGGGGTTCAGGTTGTCGGCGTCCTGCTGGGTGCCGATGCGCAGGATGGTGAGCTGGCCGCCGGGCGAAGGGCTGGCCGTCACCCCCAGCGCGCTGCCGATCCCCCATACGAGGCCGGCGGCCAGCACCGCCACGATCGCGGCGACCAGGATGCGACCCGGACGCCGTCTTTGCTGCCTGCTTCCCACGACCCCTCCCGTCGGTGTCGCCCCCGGGCCCGCTGCTGCGAGGGCATGATGCTGCAACCGACGCGAGACTAGTCTCAGCGCCGGCCAGAATCAAACCCCACCGGCTCGCGCTCGCCTGGGCGTGAGGGCTGCCGTACACTACGGTCAAACTAGGCGCGCGACGCAGTCACGCCTGCCTGAGCGGCGACGACGAAGTCGTTTCGACGGACTAGGCGCGCGACGCAGTCACGCCTGCCTGAGCGGCGACGACGTAGTCGATCGACGGAGGAGAAGAGGAGGGGCAGGACCATGGCTCGAGCGACACGAGGTCTGGTGGGCGCCGGAGGGCTGGCGGCCGTGGCGTGCGCCGTGCTCATGATCGTCGCGGGCACGGCGTGGGCGGCCGCCGGCTGGACGCTGCGCGCTTCGGGCAGTGGCGCCGATCTCGCTGCCGTCGCCTTCAGCGGCACCGATGCCGGCTGGGCCGTCGGCGCCGCCGGCACCATCCTGCACACAAGCGACGGCGGCGCCGTGTGGACGGCGCAGACCACGCCGTCGGCCACGCCCGATCTCGCCGGCGTGGCCTTCACCGGCGCGAGCGACGGCTGGGCCGTCGGCGCCGCGGGCACTGTCTGGCACACGAGCAACGGTGGGACCACCTGGACGGCGCAGACCACGCCGTCGGGCACGCCGGATCTGGCAGGCGTGGCCTTCTCCGACGCGAGCGACGGCTGGGCAGTCGGAGCCGCGGGCACTATCTGGCACACGAGCAACGGTGGGACCACCTGGACGGCGCAGACCTCGGGCACCACGCAGGACCTCACCGCGGTGGCCTGCGCCGGCGTGACCACGGCCTGGGTCGTGGGCGCCGGCGGCACCATCCTGCACACGACCGATGGGAACACCTGGGCGCCGGAGCCGGCGCCGATCGCCACCCCCGACCTCTCGGACGTGGCCTTCGCCGGCGCGACCGCCGGCTGGGCCGTCGGCGCCGGCGGTCTCGTCCTGCATACCGGCGACGGCGGCGTCACCTGGGCCGCCCAGACCTCGCCCACGGGCCGGGATCTCGCCGCCGTCGCCTTTGCCGACGCGCGCCGCGGCTGCGCCGTCGGCGCGGCGGGGGTCGTGCTCCAGGCGCTGAACGGGGGCGCGCCC
Source organism: Thermoleophilia bacterium (assembly GCA_035517975.1). Classification (GTDB taxonomy): domain Bacteria; phylum Actinomycetota; class Thermoleophilia; order UBA2241; family UBA2241; genus Bog-752. The sequence continues at coordinate 2,396 of DATIYD010000194.1, forward strand.
GACTCGAGCCCGCCGACCAGCACGGCGACCGGACTGCAGCCCGACTCCCACTCGGGCTGGCGGGCCACGGCCGAGACGATCACCCTGTCGGCCGTCGACGGCGGCTCGGGAGTGGCCGCCATCTCCTACAGCATCGACGGAGCGGCCGCTCAGGCGTACACGGGGCCGTTCAGCGTGGCGAGCGCCGGCTCCCACGCCGTCACCTACTGGGCGGTCGATCTGGCCGGCAACGCCGAAGCGCCGCACACTGGCTACGTCAACATCGACACCGGTCGTCCGACCTGCGTCGCGGTGGCGAACGTCGAGGTGAGGCCCGGCACGCGCGTCACGTTCACCTTCCGCATCAAGGACCCGCTGCCGAGCTGCGGCAAGGCGAACGTGAAGATCGCCATCCGTCACGGCGCTCACATCGTCAAGGCCATCCGCCTCACGGGCGTCTCAGTGAACGCGCGCCACGCCTACCGCTACCTGGTGCATCTGCCCTACGGCTCGTATACCTGGGTCGTGACCGCGACCGACCTCGCCGGCAACACGCAGCGACTCGCCGGCACCCGCAGGCTGCGCGTCGTGACCTGGGTGATCCACTCCACGGCCGACGTGCAGCGCTGCCTCGCGTTCCTGCGCTATCTGCCGAGCGGCGCCGTGACCGGGCGCGACGATTACCGCACCCAGCAGGCCCTGTTCGCCTTTCAGGCCTGGACTGGGCTCACGCGCAGCGGTGTCGACGACAGGGCGACGCGGGCCCGGCTCGAGGTCGGCCGGTCGCCGAAGCCCCGCAAGGAGTCGGCAAGCGGCCACTATGCCGAGGTGTTTCGCAGTCTGGGCGTGCTGCTCTGCGTGAACGACGGCAAGCTCGTGCGCGTCGTGCATTGCTCGACCGGGCGCCCGAGCCTGCCCACGCCGGCCGGCCACTTCAGCGTCTACATGAAGGCGCTCGACTGGTGGACGACCGAGTACCTCGACTGGATGCCGTTCGCGAGCTTCTTCTCGGGTGGCGACGCCATTCACGGCTTTCCCGACGTGCCGGCGTATCCCGCCTCGCACGGCTGCGTGCGGGTCTCGATGCCCGAGGCCGCCTGGGTCTACTCGTTCCTGCCCTACGGCGCCGCGGTCTGCGTCTACTAGGAGCCGGGCTTCTTTCGAAGCCGAGCCGTCGCGGCCGGCGTGAGGGCGGCCGGTCCTCCGCGAGAAGCCGGCCTCAGGCGGCCTGCTCGTCGGGCGGCTCGACCGGGGCCGGCACCGGATGCAGTCCGGGCTCGGCCACGAGGCGCACCGGGCGCCGGTCGTGCCGATCGGGCGCGGCGACCCAGGTGGGCTGAGCCGGCGCGGCGAGGCAGTCGGGGCAGACGAGCGCGTCGCGGTCGTACAGGCGCACCTTCGTCATGGGTTCGCCGAGGACCGCGGTGCGGCCACAGCGCTCACAGACGGCCACGGCCCACTGCCGGCGTGCCTCGTCGAGCGTGCGGTCGCGATCGTGTGCGTCGTGGATCGGCGCATACCCTGCCTGCTGAGCGGTGGACGAGTGTCCGTGCTGCTTGCCCATGACTCCCCTTCTGGCCGCGCCGCCGTTCCCACCGGCGGCCTCTGCACCGCTGATTCCCAGGCGCGAGCCGGCGATAACCTGCGACTTTTGAGCAGCCGGCCGGGCTCACGCGGCGGGCCGGCTCTGCCGGCCCGCCGCCACCGGTTCCGCGCCTTCGGCGCCGCACCACGGCGGCGCGTCCACCGGACACGCGAACCGCGAGCTCTCTTCGGCGATCTGCGGCGTCGCCGGCTCGCGACGGATCGTGAAGGCCGACAGCACGCCGCCCAGGGCGCAAGCCGCGCCGGCGAGCAGCGTCGCCGTGCGAAAGCCCGATCCGAAGGCGACCGGGTCGAGGTAGCTCGAAGCCGACAGGCCGGCGGCCGCCGGCAGCACGGCGACGGCGATCAGGCCGGCGGCGCGGGCGACGGCGTTGTTGACCGCCGAGGCGAGGCCCGCGTGCTCGCCCGGGGCGGCGGCCAGCACCGTCGCGGTGAGCGGCGACACGGTGAGCGCGAGGCCGAACGAGAAGAGCAGCATCGCCGGCAGGAAGGTCGTCCAGTAGCTCGTGCCCGCCTGCACGAGCGACAGGGCGGCCAGGCCGGCGCCGGCGACGATCGGCCCGACGGTCATGGGTATGCGCGGTCCGATCCGCTGCGAGAGCTTACCGGCCCGCGCCGACAGGGCGAGCATCACGATCGTGATCGGCAGCAGAGCCGTGCCGGCCTCGAGCGGTGAGTAGCCGAGCACCTGCTGGAGCTGGATCGGGACCAGGAAGAGCGCCCCGCCGAGGGCCCCGTAGACCATGAAGGTCACGATGTTCGCGCCCGTGAACTGGCGGGACCTGAAGATCCCGAGAGGCAGCATCGGGTGCGCCACGCGGCGCTCCACGAGCACGAACGCCACGCCGGTCGCGGTCGCGGCCACGAGCGCCGCGACGACCCCGGTCTGCGTCCAGCCTACATTGGCGCCCTGGATGAGCCCGTAGATGAGCGCGCCGAGGCCGATCGTGGCCAGGACGGCGCCGGTCATGTCGAGGCGGCGGCCCACGCTCGTCGGGTCGCTCGTCTCGGGTACGTGCCGCTCCGCGATCCAGACGACGGCGACGACCAGCGGCAGGTTGATCAGAAAGATCAGGCGCCAGGAGACCGTCTGGATCAGGTAGCCGCCGATGAAGGGGCCGACCGCGGCGGCGATGCCGCTCACGCCCGACCACGTGCCGATGGCCTGGGCACGGTCGTCCGGGTGGAAGGTCGCCTGCAGCATGGCGAGGCTCTCGGGCGTGAGCAGCGCGGCGCCGACGCCCTGCAGGGCGCGCGCCGCGATCAGGACGGTCGCGTTGGGCGCAACACCGCAGAGGAGCGAGGCGACGGCGAACCACAGCACGCCGACGACGAAGCTGCGGCGCCGACCGTAGCGGTCGCCGATCGAGCCGCCGACCAGGATGAACGAGGCCAGCGTCAGCGTGTAGGCGGTCACCGTCCACTGCAGGGTGGCGAGGCTGCTGTGGAAGGTAGCGCCGATGGCCGGCAGCGCCACGTTCACCACAGTGCCGTCGATCATCACGATGCCGGCTCCGAGCACGGCGGCGGCGATGACCCAGCGACCGCGCGCGGTGTGCAGCCGCAGCCCCGGCTGGTCCGGGGCCGGACGCGCGGCCTCAGGCGGCGTCATAGCCCTCGCCCAGGCAGCGCGGCCCGAGGTGCCCGCGCACGGCCACGATCAGGGCGCTCAAGCGCTCGTCGCAGGCCGCGAGCTCGTCGACCACGTCGGCCGGCAAGTCGAGAAAGAGCATGCTGCTCACAACCGCCCGGCAGCCCTCGGCGTCTTCGAGGACCTGGGCGAGGACGGGGATCTGATCGTTGTGCAGAGACATCGGGCACCTGCCGGGTGGCGGCCGTCGCGGTGGGCGCGGCGGTCGTCGTCGAAGCAAACGGACACACACGGTTCACATACCCGGTCTGGAAACCGCTAGCGGCGCTAGGCGCGCGAAAACCAGCCGACAGTGCCCCGATCATGCACGTGTCCGGCGCGCGACGCGCCGGCGGCGGACCATCGGTCAGCGCGCCGCCTCGGCCAGCGCCTCGGTGAGGTATCCCAGGTTCTCGGTGAGCACGCCGGCCAGGTGATGGTCGACGGCGCCGTCGCCACCGTCGATCACGACGACCCGACGCGCCCCTCTCTGGGCTAGGACGGCGGCGTAGATGGGCAGCCAGCAGGCCGTCGTGCGGTCGATCGAGAGTGCCTCGACGGGCAGTGGCAGGCCGAGCTCGAGGGCCGCCTGGGCCCAGCGCTCGCGGGCGGCCTCCTGCACGACCGAACCCCACTTGGCGAGCGCCGTCGAGATCTCGCCGTGGAGCGCGCGCGCCTTGACGCGGGCCGGCAGGCGGAGCCCCGCGACCTCGATCTCGGCCGGGGCGGGATCTGCGGCGAAGCTCTCGAGCAGGCCGCCGTCGAGGGCTTCGTAGAGGTTGAA
>DATIYD010000195.1:0-3233 GCA_035517975.1 Thermoleophilia bacterium
AGCCACCTGCGCAAGAAGATCGAGCTCTCGCCGGCCGGACCGCGCTACATCATCACCGAGCCGGGCGTCGGCTTTCGGCTGTCGGTCCCCGAGCCGGCCGACAAACTCTGAGTCGCCCCGGCTCTCTACCCTGCCGATGCGGGCGGGCGTGTCATCCGCTCACCTTTATGAGTTCTTAACGCCGGCGCCGATGGTCTTCACGAACCCTTAATCCCGGTGCGGGTAGCCTCATTGCAGGTCGTGGTGGCAGCTGCGGCGTGGCAAGGAGGCGGCATGACTGACATCGGGATCATCGCCATCGACGTCGTGTTCGCGCTCGCTGTGATCGCCGCGATGTCGTGCCTCGCCTATCTCGTGTACATCGCGGTGCGCGAGCGCCGCGAGCTCGATAGCGGCGCTGGCGATCGGGCCTACGCCGTCGAGTCGCTCGACGCGGCCAGGGCAGCTCGCGGAAGGACTGTGCAAAGCCTACGGCCGAGCGTCGCCCGGCATCACGTCGCTTCGTCCTGACCGGGTGAAGCGGCAAGCACGGGCCGGCGGCCTCTCGGCCGTTGTTTCGAAGTGCGGCGGCGCGCCTCAACGGCGCGTCGCCGCACTCGCATGTGGACCGAGGCTGTGCTTCTTGCCGAAGCTACACGCCATCTTCACGGCGCCCGCGTCGTTCTTCACGGTGTCGTTATCGGGCATCGGGTAGGTTGCTCGCGTTCGTCGCTGCGGATCGTCCGCTGCGGTGAACGCTAGGTTCTACGAGTTTGTGGGTAAGGTGCGTCGCGGCACGGCCCGCTCAGCGGAGAGGATGTGCCGCGTCTTGGCGCCGTGGGGAGTCGCAGGGGAGCGCAGGAACATGGGTGATCTCGTCTATCTGCTGATCGTCTTCGCGTTCTTCGCGCTGGCGATCGGGTACGCGCGGATCGCTCCAAGGCTCTAGGGGTCACACGTGAACGTCGCCTACCTGGTTCTGGGGATCATCGCGGCCGCCCTCATCGTCTACCTGTTCTACGCTCTCTTGCGACCTGAGAAGTTCTAGAGCGGAGCGGGCCGGCCATGGGGTGGGGTATCGCGCAGATCGTCGTGTACGTCGTGCTGCTGGCGTTGATCGCCAAGCCGCTCGGCGCCTACATGGCTCACGTCTATCGCGGTGAGCACACCTTCATGGACCGCATCGTGCGGCCCGTCGAGAAGCTGACCTACCGCCTCTGCGGCGTCGACGAGACGCGCGAGATGGGCGTCACCGCCTACGCGGTCTCGCTGCTCGTCTTCAACCTCGCCGTGCTGCTCCTCATCTACGTCGTGCTGCGCTTGCAGGGCCACCTGCCGCTGAACCCGGCGCACATCCCCGACATGAGTCCCACGGTGGCCTTCAACACGGCCGTCAGCTTCACGACCAACACCAACTGGCAGGTCTACGTGCCCGAGCAGCAGGTGAGCTACCTGACGCAGATGCTCGCCCTGGCTCGCGAGAACTTCGTCTCGGCCGCTGTGGGCATGGCCGTCGCGGTCGCCTTCATCCGCGGCGTCACCCGTCGCTCTGGACACCATCTCGGCAACTTCTGGGTGGACACGACGCGCAGCTTCCTCTATGTGCTGCTGCCGCTCTCAATCATCATCGGGTTGTTCCTGGTGTCGCAAGGAGTCGTCCAGAACCTGAACGCTCCGACCAAGGCGGTGACGGTGCAGGGCACCGTGCAAATGATCGCTCAGGGCCCCTTCGCCTCGCAGGAGTCGATCAAGGAGCTCGGCACCAACGGCGGCGGCTCCTACAACGCGAACTCCGCGCATCCCTACGAGAACCCCACACCGCTGTCCAACTTCATCGAGGACCTCGCGCTGCTCGCCATTCCAGTAGCGCTCACCTACACGTTCGGACGCTTCGCCGGCAACCAGCGTCAAGGGTGGGCGATCTTCGCCGCCGCCATGGTGATCCTGCTCATGAGCGTGACCGTGATGTACGCGAGCGAGCAGAAGGGCAACCCGATCCTCGCGAATCTAGGTGCCAACGAGAAGCTCACGTCGACTCAGGCCGGGGGCAACATGGAGGGCAAAGAGGTGCGCTTCGGCATCGCCGACTCTATCCTCTGGGCCACGACCACGACCGACACCTCGTGCGGCGCCGTCAACGCTGCGCACGACAGCCTCACGCCGCTGGCCGGCATGATGGCTATGCTCAACATCGCCCTTGGCGAGGTGGTGTTCGGGGGGGTCGGGGTCGGCGTCATGGGCCTGCTCGTCAACGCCATCCTCGCGGTGTTCATCGCTGGACTCATGGTCGGCCGCACGCCCGAGTACCTGGGCAAGAAGATCGAGGGCCGCGAGATGAAACTCGCCACCCTTGCTGTGCTGTACTTCTGCGTGACGGCGCTGGGTTTTGCGGCCCTGGCGGCGGTGGTGCCGGCGGGCAAGGACGCGGCGCTGAACTCGGGCCCTCACGGCCTGTCCGAGATACTCTACGGCACGCTCTCGCAGACCGGCAACAACGGCAGCGCCTTTGCCGGCCTCACGGCGAGCGGCCGCTTCTGGAGCACGATCGGCGGCCTGTGCATGATGTGGGGCCGCTACTTCTTCATCATCCCTTGCCTGGCCCTGGCCGGCTCGCTCGCCGGCAAGAAGTCGGTGCCGCCGTCACCCGGCACGTTTCCCACGACCGGCGGCATCTTCGTCGTGCTGCTCGTCGGCGTGATCCTCATCGTCGGGGCGCTCACCTGGTTCCCGGCCTTCGCCCTGGGGCCGATCGTCGAGCACTTCCTCATGTACGCCGGCAAGCTCTTCGGGTGATCCATGACCGACGAACCGAAAGAACCATCCATGGCTGACGATCGACAGGAACCACCCGTGCCCGACGACCGAGAGGTGACGCCCGAGGATCGGCAAGTCCCGCCCGTGCCGGATGAACCCGAGTCACCCGCCCTGCACGAGGAGCGCGTGACCATTCGCAACGAGGCTTCGATGAAGGGGCTGATCTGGCCGGCGATCGCAAGCTCGTTCCGCAAGCTCGATCCACGCGACGTGGCCCGCAACCCGGTGATGTTCGTGGTCGAGATCGGCAGCGTGATCACCACCTACTACTTCATCCTCGGTCTCGTTCAGACACGCACCGATACCGCCTTCGTGGGCGCGGTGGCCGGCTGGCTGTGGTTCACGGTGCTCTTCGCCAACTTCGCGACGGCCATGGCCGAGGGCCGTGGCAAGGCCCAGGCCGACGCGCTGCGCAAGATGCGCACCGAGACCTACGCGAA
>DATIYD010000196.1:0-16182 GCA_035517975.1 Thermoleophilia bacterium
CGGCTCGAGCCGTTGCCCGCCCCCGCCGCCCTCACCATACTGAAGACCTCTGATGACGAGCGATCCCACAACCACGGGCGCGGCCGCCGCGGCCGCCGGCGAGGGCGGACACCCGGCCGCCGACGTCGCGGCGCGAGCGCCGCGCCGCCGGCGGCCGGGCCTCGACGCGAGCGCTCCCCGCGTCGTGGCCTGGGAGGTCACGCGCAGCTGCAACCTGGCTTGCGCCCACTGCCGGGCATCGGCCCTGAACGGTGCCTACGAGGGCGAGCTCTCGACGGCCGAGTGCCTCGAGCTCGTCGCCCAGATCGCGGCCGCCGGCACGCCGATCCTCATCCTGACGGGCGGCGAGCCGCTCCTGCGCCCAGACATCTTCACGATCGCGGCGGCCGCCCGCGACGCCGGCCTGCGGCCGGTCATGGCGCCGAACGGCACGCTCGTCACCGCGGAGGCGGCAGCCGGTATGCGACAGGCCGGTATCGGCCGCATCAGTATCTCGCTCGACTTTCCCGACGCGGCCGCGCACGACCGCTTTCGCGGCTGCCCCGGCGCCTTCGACGCCGCCTTGCAGGGCATACGCCAAGCCCAGGACGCCGGCATCGAGATCCAGATCAACTCCACGATCACGCGGCTGAACGTCGCGCTCCTGCCGCGCCTGCTGGCGCTGGCCGAAGAGCTCGGCGCAGTGAGCTTCCATCCCTTCATGCTGGTGCCGACCGGCCGCGGCAAGGAGCTCGCCGACCAGGAGCTCGACCCCGACGACTACGAGGCGACCCTCAACTGGATCTACGACGCGCAGCGCACGTCGCCGCTGTTCTTCAAGCCCACTGACGTGCCGCACTACTGGCGCGTCATGCGCCAGCGCGCGCGGGCCGAGGGCGCCACGCTCGAGGTGCACCCCCACGCGCACGGCGGCTTGAACACCTTGAGCCGGGGTTGCCTTGCCGGCGTCGGCTTCTGCTTCATCTCTCACGTGGGCCGGGTGCAGCCCTGCGGCTACTTCGACAAGGCGGCCGGCGACGTGCGGCGGCAGTCCTTCGGCGAGATCTGGCAGACGGCGCCGCTGTTCGCCGACCTGCGCGACCTCGACGCTCTCAAGGGCAAGTGCGCGGCCTGCGAGTACAAACGGGTCTGCGGCGGCTGTCGGGCGCGCGCCTTCGAGCGCACCGGCGACTACCTCGCCGAGGAGCCCTATTGCTCCTACCTGCCGCGCGGCTGGCCGCCGATCGGGCGCTGACCGGCGTCAGTCCCGGCCGAGGTCCACGCGCATCGTCACCGACTCGTCCTCGGGCTCGACGGGCACGAACCCGGCGCGATCGTAGAGCCGTCGCGCCCGCTGATTGTCGCGAGCCACACTCAGGCTCAGCGCCGCGGCACCTTGCTCGCTGGCGAGCTCGATGGCCGCCGCGAGGAGTCTGGATCCGATACCTCGTCCGCGACACGCGGGTCGCACGGCCAGGCCGATCCCCGGCACGCTCTCGCCCAGAAAGCCGTAGCCCGGGTGGGCGGCGGAGAAGCTGCGAAACCAGCACGCGCCGATCGGCACGCCCTCGTGCTCGGCGATCACGCCGTGATCCCCCAGGCGACCCCAGCCTTCGACGTAGTCGGCGACCCTGGGGATCTCGAGCAGCTCGTCGAGCGGTGGCGCCTGCACGTCCGTGGGCCGATCCCACGTCGCCGCTTCGGCGAGCATCTCCCCGAGGAACGCACCGTCGTCGATGTCCGCGCGGCGAAGCCGGATCTGCGTCTCCGTCATGGCGTCTCCTTCTGCGGGCTCAGAAGTGCTTCTCGAGCTGCAGGGCCTCGTCGACCAGGCCGTGCTTGCGATACAGGGCGGCCGCGCGGTCGTTGCCGAACACGGTCGACACGGCGGCCTCGCGGCAGCCGGCGGCCTCGAAGCGTCGCAGCGCCTCGGCGACGAGCGCGTCGCCGATCCCACCGCCCTGGCGGGCGGCGGTCACGATGAGCTCGTCGATGTAGCCCCACCGGCCGCCGTGGAACAGGCCGGGCCGCATGAAGTACGTGAGCGCTCCCACGAGCTGCCCGTCGAGCTCGGCCACGATGACGCCGCTGTCGCCGTAGCGCTGGTAGGCGAGCACCTGGTCGGCCGAGACGTCGCTCTCCACCTCCTCGCCCAGAGCCAGCTCGCGGATGAGCTCGGCGACGCGCGCCGCCTCGGCGGCGCGCGCATCGCGCACCACCGGCGCGGCGCGCTCTCCGGATGCGCCCATCGTCACCCCCTCAGGTCGGTCAAACACGGTTGAAGCGGACAGACACAGTAGTATGTACTCTAAATCACAAAGCCTGTCCGCCAGGAGGCACGTGGAGACCCGGAACTCGAGACGCCTGTTCGACGAGGCGCGTCGTTTCATACCCGGCGGGGTCAACTCGCCCGTGCGCGCCATGAAGAGCGTCGGCATGCCGTACCCGCTCTTCGTGAGCCGGGCGCGCGGGGCCCACATCTGGGACGCCGACGGCAACGAGCTCGTCGACTTCGTGTCGTCGTGGGGGCCCATGTTGCTCGGCTGGGGCCACCCCGACATCCTCGAGGCTCTCCACGAGCAGATCGAGCTCGGCACGAGCTTCGGCGCACCGACCGAGCTCGAGGTCGAGCTTGCGCGGCTCATCTGCGAGGCGCTGCCCTCGGTCGAGCTCGTGCGCATGGTCAACTCGGGCACCGAGGCCACCATGAGCGCGCTGCGCGTGGCGCGCGGCTTCACCGGTCGCGACAAGGTTGTCAAGTTCGTCGGCTGCTATCACGGTCACGCCGATCCGTTTCTCGCGGCGGCGGGCAGCGGCGTGCTCACCCTGGCCCTGCCCGACAGCCCCGGCGTCACCGCCGCCACCACGGCCGACACCATCCTCGTCGAGTACAACGACACGGCCGGCCTGGCCGAGGTCTTCGCCGCGAAAGGTGCCGAGATCGCCTGCCTGATCGTCGAGCCGGTCGCCGGCAACATGGGCGTGGTGCCGCCCGCTGAGGGTTTTCTTCAGACGGCGCGCCGGCTGTGCACCGAGGCGGGCGCCCTGCTCATCTTCGACGAGGTGATCACCGGTTTTCGGGTGGCCTGGGGCGGCGCCCAGCAGCGCTTCGGCGTCGCACCCGACCTGACCACCCTCGGCAAGATCATCGGTGGCGGTCTGCCGGTCGGCGCCTTCGGCGGGCGCCGCGACGTCATGGAGACCGTGGCGCCGCTCGGCGCCACCTACCAGGCCGGCACGCTGTCGGGCAACCCGCTCGCCATGGCGGCCGGCATCGCCACGTTGCGCGCCCTGGCCGAGCCGGGCATCTACGACCGTCTCGAGCAGCGCTCCCAGCAGGTCTGCCAGGGGCTCGTCGAGGCCGCTCTCCGGGGCGGCGCACCGATCACCCTCAATCGCGTCGGCGCCATGATGACCCTGTTCTTCTGCCCGGGTCCGGTGACGAGCTTCAGCGACGCCCGCCGGGCCGACACCGCGCTCTACGCGCGCTACTGGCGCCACATGCTCGAGCACGGCGTCTATCTCGCACCGTCGCAGTTCGAGTCGGCCATGGTGTCGCTCGCGCTCACCGACGCCGACGTGGCCCGCGCCTCGGCGGCCGCCGCCTCGTTCTTCGAGAGCCTGTAGGCGGCCGTGGCGCGTCCCGTCGACAAGAACGCGGTCCCGGCCGTCACCGTCCCCCGGCTGACCATGTACCTGCGCAAGCTGCGCGAGCTCCAGGCCCGCGGCGTCGAGCGTGTCTCGTCCAAACAGCTCGCCGGCATGATCGATCTGAACGCGGCCCAGATCCGCAAGGATTTCTCGTACTTCGGCGAGTTCGGCACGCGGGGCGTGGGGTACGAGGTCGACCGCCTGGTCGACGAGATCAAGCGCTGTCTCGGCCTCGAGCGCTCGTGGAACGTGATCATCGTGGGCGCCGGCTCGCTGGGCACCGCCCTGGCCCGCTATCGCGGCTTCGCCGAGCAGGGGTTCAAGCTGACCGCCATGTTCGACGCCTCGCACAAGAAGATCGGCGTGAGCTTTGGCGACGGGCGTTGCGTGCGCGACGTCGCCGACCTCGAGCGTTTCTGCGAGGAGGAGGACGTCGACATCGCCATCGTCGCCGTGCCGGGCCATGCGGCGCAGTCGATCATCGATCGCCTCGTCGGCCTCGATCCCGAGCGGCGCGTGCGCGCCATCCTGAATTTCGCTCCGGTGAAGGTCTTTGCTCCGCGCGACGTCGTGGTGCGCCAGGTCGACTTCTCGAGCGAGCTCATGTTCCTGTCGTTCTACCTCGACCGCGAGTCCTGACGGCCATGCACGACGAAGCCATCCGTGAGGCCCTGTGGGAGGCGGCGGCGCCGTTTCAGGCGGCGCCGCCGCCGCCCGCCTGCACGCTCGTCTACGGGCCGCTCTTCGCGGCACTCGCGCCGCACGGACCGTCCGACTACCCGCTCGCGCTTGAGTTCGTCTATGAGGGCTATCTCGCGCACTACCGCAGCCCGCGCCTGCTCGCCGCCGACACGACGCCGGCGACCAGGCTGCTCGCCGGCGATCACTTCGACGCGAGCGGGCTGCGCCTCGTCGCCCGGACCGGCGATCTCGACGCCGTGCGTCTGCTCACGCGTCTCATGGCGAGCTGCTCGTCTCTTCGAGCCGAAGGCCGGCCGTATGCCTACGACGACGATCTCTGGGCGCTGTGCGTGGCGGGCATGGCCTCGAACGCCACGGGCGGCAACGCGTTCGCGGCGCTCCGTGCCTTCGACGAGATCACCAGCCTGTTCGCCCGCGGGCGCAGCGAGCGCCTGCCCGACGTCGTGCGCCGCACAGCTCCCACCCTGTGGCTCACAGATCCGGCGCCGCTCCTGTCGATCCTCGGTCTCGCGCCGGCGCGCGCCGACGGCGAGGCCGGAACAGCCGGCGAGCGTCCTGGCGGCGAGGCCGGCGCGAGCCGCGACGACGCCGGCGAAGGTCCCGGCGCCGCCGGCGCGATCCGGGCCGAGGCGGCCCGGTGAGCCTGCGCGAGTTCATCGAGACGCTGCGCCGCGAGGGCGAGCTCGCCACCATCGCGGCCCCCGTCGATCCTTATCTGGAGATGGCCGAGATCGCCGACCGGGCCAGCAAGGCCGGCGGCCCGGCGCTGCTCTTCGAACGACCCGCCGCGGCTGGGCCGACCGGCACACGGCCGGCCAACGCCCACCGGCTCTCCGAGGCCGTGCCGCCCGTGCTCATGAACCAGTTCGGCTCGTACCGGCGCCTCGAGCTCGCCCTCGGCGCGCCGCTCGACGAGCTCGCCGGGCGCATCGCCGAGCTCGTCGACCTGCAGGTCCCCAAGGGTCTGGTCGGCAAGGTCAAGGCACTGGGGCAGCTCCGCGAGCTGGCCTCGTTCTCGCCCAGGATCGTCGGCAAGGCCGCCTTTCGCGAGGTCACCGTCGAGCCGCCCGATCTCTCGCGGCTGCCGGTGCTCACCACCTGGCCCGGCGACGGCGGGCCGTTCGTCACCCTGCCGGTCTGCGTGACCAAGGACCGCGAGGGTCGGCGCAACGCCGGCATGTACCGCCTGCAGGTCTACGACGCCCAGACGACCGGCATGCACTGGCACGTGCATCACGACGGAGCGGCCAACTTCCGCGAGGCCGACGGACGTCTCGAGGTGGCCGTCGCCCTGGGCACCGACCCGGCCGTCACCTACGCCGCCACGGCGCCGCTGCCCGCCGGGATCGACGAGTTCATGTTCGCCGGCTTCCTGCGCGGCCGTCCGGTCGAGCTCGCGGCCTGCGCCACGGTCGACCTCGAGGTGCCGGCCGACGCCGAGATCGTGCTCGAGGGCTACGTCGACAAGACCGAGACCAGGCGCGAAGGTCCGTTCGGCGACCATACCGGATACTACTCGCTGGCCGACGACTACCCCGTGTTCCATCTGACCGCCATGAGTATGCGGCGCGACGCCGTGTACCCGGCCACGATCGTCGGCCGCCCGCCCATGGAGGACTGCTTCCTGGGCAAGGCCACCGAGCGCCTGTTCCTGCCGCTGCTGCGTCTCACGCTGCCCGAGATCGTCGACCTCGAGCTGCCCATCGAGGGCGTCTTTCACGACTGCGCCGTGATCTCCATCCGCAAGGCCTACCCCGGTCACGCCCGCAAGGTGATGAGCGCGGTCTGGGGCATGGGGCAGATGATGTTCACCAAGTTCGTCGTCGTCGTCGACGAGCACGTCGACGTGCACGATCCGCGGGAGGTCGCGTGGCGCGTCTTCAACAACGTCGACCCGCGGCGCGACACGATGATCGTCGACGGCCCGCTCGACGTGCTCGACCACTCCAGTCCTACCGCCGGCTATGGCGCCAAGATGGGCATCGACGCCACCCGGGCCTGGCCCGACGAGGGACACCCCCGCGAGTGGCCTGCCGAGCTCGCCATGGACCCCGCCGTCAAGCAGCGCGTCGATGCGCGCTCGGCCGAGCTCGGCCTGCCCTTCACGTAGAGGCCGACGTGACCGCCGCGTCACATCCCTCCGGCGTCGCCATGCGATCGGCGCTGTTCGCGCGCCTCATCAAGGTCGAGCACAGCGTCTACGCGCTGCCCTTCGCCTACGCCGGGGCGGTGCTCGCGGAGCAGCGCATCCCCTCGTGGCAGACGCTCTTCTGGATCACGGTCGCCATGGTGGCGGCGCGCAGCGCCGCCATGGCCCTGAACCGCCTGATCGACGCCGGCATCGACGCCCGCAACCCGCGCACGGCGCAGCGCGAGCTGCCGGCCGGCCGTCTCTCCAGGCCCGAGGTCGTGGTCTTCACGGCCGGCTCGCTCGGCGTGCTCGTGCTGTCGACCTTCTTTCTCTCGCCGCCCTGCCGCTACCTGTGGCCCATCGTCGTCGCCGCCTTCATCGTCTACCCCTACACCAAGCGGTTCACCTGGTTCTGCCACTACGCCCTGGGGCTGACCGACGGCCTCGCGCCGGCGGCGGCTTGGGTCGCCGTCTCGGGCAGTCTCGCGGTCTCGCCGGTGCTGCTGTTCCTGGCCGTGGGGCTGTGGGTCGGCGGCTTCGACGTGATCTACGCGATCTTCGACCTCGACTTCGACCGCCGCGAGGGCATCCACTCGATCGCGGTCACCCTCGGCTGGCGTCGCGCGCTGCTGGTCGCCGCATGCTCCCACCTGGCCGCGGTGGTCCTGCTCTTCATCGTCGGGCCCCTGCTCGGCCTGGGCCTGCCGTACGCCGCCGGCTGCCTGCTGGTCGCCGGCCTGCTCGCCTGGTCGCACGTCGACATCGCCCGGCGCGGCCTGGCTCGGGTCGGCATGGGGTTCATGACGCTGAACGGTGTGGTCAGCCTCGTCTACGGCATCGTCGCGATCGTCGCCGTGTTGCTGAAGTAGCGAACCGCTTGCCGCGGGCGGTCGCCGTGGGGGGCGCGGTAGGATAGGGAGCGCTCGCCGGCGCGCCGCCGCCGGCGCCGTTGTCGGCGAGCCCGCAAGCGAGGAGTGAACGCGTGAGCCAGCCCCCGGGCAGTGTCTTCGTCGGCGTCACCGGCGCGAGCGGCGCGCCGTACGCCGTGCGTCTGCTGCGCGCGCTCGGCCAGGCCGAGTGCGAGCTCTCGCTGTGCCTCTCCGATGCGGGCGTCGCGGTCGCCGCCCACGAGCTCGAACTGGGCGTCGCGGGGCGCGCCGAGGTGACGGCGGCGGTGCTCGCCGCCGCCGGGGCCGAGGCGCGCGTCTACGCGCCCGGCGACCTCGAGGCGCCGGCGGCGAGCGGCAGCAACTTTCCCGACGCGGCCGTGGTCTGCCCGTGCTCGATGTCGTCGGTGGCTCACATCGCGCTGGGCACGACGCGGACCCTGATCCACCGGGTGGGCGAGGTGGCCCTCAAAGAGGGGCGGCCGCTCGTGCTGGTGCCCCGAGAGACGCCGCTCTCCGAGATCCATCTTGCGCGCCTGCTCGAGGTGCGCCGTGCCGGAGCGCTGGTCGTGCCCCCCATGCCGGGCTTCTACACCCTGCCCCGCAGTCTCGACGACGTCGTCGATTTCGTGGCGGGCAAGGTGCTCGCGGCCCTCGGGTTCGAGCAGCGCCTGGCGCCGCCCTGGCAGGGCCCGATCCGGTGAGCGCCGCGCCGCCCTCGCGCGATCCCGAGCGTATCGAGGCGATGTTCGATCGCATCGTGCCGCACTACGACCTCATGAACCGGCTCATGACGGGCGGCCTCGACCGACGCTGGCGCGCGGCGGCGGCCGAGGCCGCCGCCGCGCGCCCCGACGGGCCGCTGCTCGACGTCTGCTGCGGCACGGGCGACCTCGCTCTCGCCCTCGCGCACCGTTTCCCCGGCGTGCCGGTGACCGCTCTCGATTTCTCAGAGGCGATGCTCGAGCGCGCCCGTCTCAAGGCGACGCGCGCCGGCGCGGCGGTCGAGTTCGTCCATGGCGACCTGCTGGCACTGCCCTTCGCCGACGACACCTTCAGCGCCGTCACGGTGGGCTGGGGCGTGCGCAACGTGGCCGACCTGCCGCGCGCCTTCGCCGAGGCGGCGCGTGTCGCTGCACCGGGCGCCGTCGTGGTATGCCTCGAGGCGACGCGGCCGGCCAGCGCGGCCGGCCGGCGCTTTCACGCCGTCTGGTTCGAGCGCGTGGTGCCGGCCATGGGAGCGCTCGTCACCGGCGATGCCGAGGCCTACGCTTATCTGCCGGCTTCGGTGCGCTCGTTCCCCGACGCCGACGGCCTGGCCGCCGTGATGAGCGGCGCCGGCCTGCGCGACGTGCGCTACCGGCGATTCGGCCTGGGGGCCATGGCGCTGCACCTCGGCCGGGTGCCCGGGTGAAGCCCTCCGATGTCCTGTCGTGGCGCTCGGCCGCGCAGCGCCGCCGGGTGGCGACCGGTCTGGCTGCCGTCGAGGCGCTGCTGACGCGCACCGTCGCGGCGGTGCCCGGCCGTCTGGGCGAGGCGGGCAGCTCGACCCTGGCCGCCGGCGGCAAGCGTCTGCGCCCCCTGCTCGTCCTGCTTGCGGCGCGCAACACCGCCCCCCTCGAGGGGGCGGTGGTCAACGCCGCCGCGGCCGTCGAGCTGCTGCACATGGCGACGCTCGTGCACGACGACGTGCTCGACGGCGCCGACCTGCGGCGCGGCCTGCCCACGGTAGCTCGCACCTACGGCGACGAGATGGCCGTCTCGGTCGGCAACTTCCTGCTCGCACAGGCCTTCGCGGTGCTTGCCGAGACCGGCGACACGGCCGCCGTCGCCGAGCTCGCCGAGGTCGCCTGGGGCCTCTCTGAAGGCGAACGCCTGCAGGCCGGCGACGCTTTTCGCATCACGGTCACGGTCGACGAGTATCTGCATCGCTGCCGCCTGAAGACAGCCGATCTGTTCTCGGTGGCTTGCCGCCTGGGGGCGCAGGTGACCGGTCTCGGCGACGAGACGGTCGCGGCCCTGGGGGAGTTCGGCGGCTCGCTCGGGCTGTCGTTCCAGATGCTCGACGACGTCCTCGATCTGACCGGCGACGAGAGCGTCACAGGCAAGCGCCGCGGCGCCGACCTGCGTGACGGCACCGTGACGCTGCCGCTCGTCCTTGCGATCGCGGCCCGGCCCGACATCGGGCCGCGCCTCATCACCTGCCGCGACAACGAGACCTGCCTCGAAGGCGTGCTCGACGACGTGGTGGCCAGCGGTTCGATCGAGCGTGCCCGGGCCATGGCGCTCGAGTTCGTCAATGAGGCGCGCGGCCGGCTGGCCGGCTGTCCGAGCGGCTTCGAACGCGAGCTGCTCGACGAGCTTGCGGGCTCGCTGGTCGATCGATACAGCTAGAATCCGGAAGAATGGAAGCGCCGGTCGTCATCGAGGCGGCCGCGAGGCTGGGAGTGACATGAGCCTGGATGCAGAGCAGATAGGCCGACTGTGCGAGCGCGCCGGACTCGGCCACGTGTGGGACACGGTGGCCGGCGGCGGGAGGCTGTCGGCAGGCGACGCCCGCGATCTTCTGGTGAGCTCCGACCTGATCGCGGTGGGCGCGCTGGCCGACCACGCCCGGCGCCGGGCGGTCGGCGACGACGTCTACTTCATCGCCAATCGTCACATCAACCACACGAACGTCTGCCGCAACCGCTGCCTCTTCTGCGCCTTCAGCCACGACGACGGCGACGCCGACGCCTTCACGCTCTCGGTCGACGAGGTGCTCGATAAGGCCCGCGAGACGCTGACGGGCGGGATCACCGAGATCCACATCGTGGGCGGTGAGCACCCCGACCTGCCGTTCGCCTACTACCTCGACATGCTGCGCGGCCTCAAGGAGCTTGCGCCCGACGTGCATATCCAGGCGTTCACGGCGAGCGAGGTGGCGCATCTGGCCAGGGTCAGCGGTCTCGGCGTGCGTGAGACACTCGTGCAGCTCAAGGAAGCCGGCTTGGGCTCGCTGCCGGGCGGCGGCGCCGAGGTGTTCAGCGGCCGGGTGCGCGACCTGATCTGCGAGCGCAAGATCTCGGGCGACGAGTGGCTCGCCGTCATGCGCGAGGCGCACGCCGTGGGCCTGAAATCGAACGCCACCATGCTCTACGGGCACGTCGAGCAGCCCGAGGAGCTTGCCGATCACCTGCTGCGCCTGCGCGACCTGCAAGACGACACGGCCGGCTTCAACGCCTTCATCCCGCTCTCGTTCCAGCCGGCCAACACGGGCCTGTCCGAGCTGCCCGGCCCGACGGGCTTCGACGACCTCAAGGTGCTGGCCGTCGGTCGCCTCGTGCTCGACAACTTCCGCCACATCAAGGCCTTCTGGATCAACGTCGGTCTCAAGCTCGCGCAGGTCTCGCTGTCGTTCGGGGTGAACGACCTCGACGGCACGGTGGTCGAGGAGAAGATCAGCCATGCCGCCGGTGTCGATACCGGCCAGGAGCTCACGCGCGCCGAGCTGGTGCGCGTCATCCGCGACGCCGGCCGCGTGCCGGTCGAGCGCGACACGCTCTACAACGTCGTGCGCCGGTACGACGAGACGCCGGTATGAGAGCGCGGGCGTGCGACAGGCATGGGGCCGCGGGCGTGAGAGCACGGGCATGAGAGCGCGCGTCGGGCGGATCGAATTCGTCAACTGCTTTCCGCTCTACTGCCATTTCGTCGAGGAGCTCGCCCGACTGGGCTACGAGGCCGAGATCGTCGAGGGTACGCCGGCCGAGCTCAACCGGCTGCTGGTCGCCGGCGAGATCGACGTCGCCCTGCCCTCGTCGATCGAGTACGCGCGGCACGCCGAGTCGCTCGCGCTGCTGCCCGGTATCTCGATCAGCTCGTTCGGGGCCGTCGATTCGATCCAGCTCTTCACGCAGATCCCGCGCGCCCAGGTCGAGAGCATCGCCCTGACCGAGAAGAGCGCCACCTCGGTCTGCCTGCTGAAGGTGCTCTGCCGCGACTGGGGTATCGAGCCGTCGTTCGGCGCCCGCCAGGGTCCGCTGGCGCAGGCGCTGGCCAACTTCGGCGGCCTGCTGCTGATCGGCGACGAGGCGATGCAGATCCTGCGCGCGGGCGTCTACCCGCACAGCTACGACCTGGGCGAGGAATGGCGCCGGGTCACCGGCCTGCCGATGGTCTACGCCGTCTGCGCCGTGCGGCGCGCGTTCCTGGACGCGCGCGCCGACGAGGCGCGCGCCATCGAGGCCGCCCTCGTCGCCTCCCGCGACCGCTGCGCGGCGCATCCGCTCGAGACGGCCGCGGCCGCGGCCCAGCTCTACGACTTCAACGCCGACTACCTCGACCACTACTTCGACCAGCTCAAGTACGGCTTTCCCGACGAGTACCGGCGCGGCCTCGCCGAGTTCTACCGCCGGGCCCACGCCATCGGCGAGCTGGAGCGCGTGCCCGACCTAAGGGTCGGCGAGCGCCGCGCGTCGGGAGCGACGTCGTGAATGCCTGCGGCGGCCTCGCCGTACGACGCGCTCAGCCGCACGACTGGGAGCGCGTCATGGCGGTCATGCCGGCCTGGTGGGGCGGCCGCGATCTGCGCCCATTGCTGCCGCGCATCTTCTTCGAGCACTTCCGCACGACCTCGTTCGTCGCCGAGCGCGAAGACGAGCTCGCCGGGTTTCTCGTCGGGTTCCTGTGCCCGACCCACGACGACGAGGCCTATGTGCACTTCGCCGGCGTCAGCCCCGCCTGGCGCCGCGCCGGTCTTGCGCGCGACCTGTACGCGCGCTTCTGCGAGGCGGCGCTGGCCGGCGGGCGCACGCGGGTGCGGGCGGTCACCTCGGTCGTCAATCGCGGTTCGATCGCCTTTCACCAGCGTCTGGGTTTCGTGCTGCTGCCCGGCGACCGCGAGATCGACGGACTGCCGGTGACCGGCGATCCCAACGTGCCCGAGGGCGCCGTGGTCAGGTTCGAGCTCGTTCTCGGTGGGCCGTCGCCGGGGTCGGCGTCAGAGCCGGGCGGGCTGCGCCGGTCAGCAGAGGAGGCTGATGCTCGTGGCTGACGCCGCGCCGGCTCGGCTGTCCGACGACGCCGCGCTCGAGCTGCTCGAGCACGCCGACCTGCTCGAGTTGGGGGCGGCGGCCGACGCGGTCCGCCGCCGCCTGCACCCCGCAGACGAGGTCACCTTCATCGTCGATCGCAACGTCAACTACACCGACTACTGTCTCTCGGGCTGCCGCTTCTGCGCGTTCTACAAAGAGCCGGGCAGCGGCCAAGGCTACCTGCTGACCCGCGACGAGATCTTCCACAAGATCGACGAGACGCTCGCCCTGGGCGGCACCGCCATCATGATGCAGGGCGGCCTCTCACCCGATCTCGACATCTGCTGGTTCGAGCGGGTCTTCGCCGACATCAAGGAGCGTTATCCGATCCACATCCACTCGCTCTCGCCGCCCGAGATCGCGCACATCGCGCGCCAGAGCGGCCTGACGACGGCCGAGACGCTGCGCCGGCTGCAGGCGGCTGGTCTCGACTCGCTGCCCGGCGGTGGGGCAGAGGTGCTGGTCGACCGCGTGCGCGGCGAGATCAGCCCCCACAAGATCCCGGTAGCCACCTGGCTCGCCGTCATGCGCGAGGCCCACGCCCTGGGCATGAGGACCACGGCCACGATGATGTTCGGTTCGATCGACACGCCGGCCGAACGCATCGAGCACCTGCGCCGCATCCGCGACCTGCAGGACGAGACGGGCGGCTTCACGGCCTTCATCCCGTGGACCTTCGCACCGGCCAACACCGCCCTGGCCGAGGGCCACCGGCCGGCCACCGGCGCCGATTACCTGCGCCTGCTCGCCGTCAGCCGCATGTATCTCGACAACGTGCTCAACCTGCAGGCCTCGTGGGTCACTCAGGGCCTGCGTATGGGGCAGGTCGCCCTGGCCTTCGGGGCAAACGACATGGGCTCCACCATGATCGAGGAGAACGTCGTGCGAGCCGCCGGCGTGAGCCACGCGGTGACTGTCGAGGAGCTCGTGCGGCTCATCGTCGCCGCGGGCTTCGCTCCCGTGCAGCGCGATACGCTGTACGGTGAGGTGCGCCGCTTCGCCTGACGAACGGTGAGGTGTGCCGCTTCGCTCTAGGCGGCGAGTCCGGCGTTTCGTCCGATCAGCACGCAGCGTCAACCGTTTATCACTACGTCCACAGGGAAATCCTTTCGCCAGCCACTTCGGCCAGTTGGGGCCGGGGGGCGTTAACTGTGGCGGAAGGGTCTCCGCCCCTCCGCCTTGGCTTTCGGAAGGAGGGACGTTGGAAGGTGCAGTAGTTCCGCTTCCCGAGCCTTCGGCCAAGAGCGGCGAGACGGTCAAGCCGTCTGACGACGCCAAGGGCCTGAAGACGAACGCGGTCGGCATGCTGTCGAGCGTGGTCATCGGGATAGCATCGACCGCCCCGGCCTACAGTCTCGCCGTCACCCTTGGCCTCGTCGTCGTCGTCGCCGGCGTCGGGCTCAAGTCGCCGGCCATCATGCTCGTCTCGTTCATCCCGATGATCCTGATCGCCAGCTCCTACTACTACCTGAACAAGGCCGACCCTGACTGCGGCACCACCTTCAGCTGGGTGACCAGAGCGATCGGCCCGAGGACCGGCTGGGTGACCGGCTGGGTCATGGTGGCGGCCGACGTCATCGTCATGGCCAGTCTCGCGCAGATCACCGGCACCTACTTCTTCCTGCTGATCGGGGCCAACGGTCTTGCGAACTCGCTCTTCTGGGTGACGTTCATCGGCGTCGCGTTCCTGGTCATCATGTGCGCGATCACCGCCATCGGCATCGAGGTCTCGGCGCGGCTGCAGTGGTTCCTGCTGGGCTTCGAGTACCTCATGCTCGTGATCTTCTCGGTCGTCGCCCTGACCAAGGTCTATACCTCGCACCCGGCCGGCTCCATCCACCCGGCGGCCTCATGGTTCGTGCCCAACATGAACCTGGGGGCGCTGGCCGGCGGCGTGCTGCTGGCCCTCTTCATCTACTGGGGCTGGGACACCGCCGTGTCGGTCAACGAGGAGACTGCGAACAAGTCGATCGTGCCGGGCATCGCCGCGATCCTCAGCACCGTGGCCCTGGTGTTCATCTACGTGCTCGCCACCACGGCGGCGCAGGCATTCCACGGCCCCGCGTATCTCGGCAACAACTCGGCCGACATACTCAGTCCGCTGGGCAACGCCGTGCTGGGCTCCGGGCTCGACAAGCTGCTGATCGCCGTCGTTCTGACCTCGGCGACCGCATCGACCCTCACCACCATCCTGCCGGGCGCTCGCACCACCCTGTCGATGGCGAGCCACCGCGCCATACCCAGCATCTGGTCCAGGGTGAATCCCCGCTTTCAGACGCCCGTCTGGGGCACCATCATCTACGGGGTCGTCTCGATCGTCTGGTACGTGGGGCTGACCCTGCTCAGCCAGAACGTGCTGGCCGACTCGATCGCCGCGTTGGGTATCACGATCGCCTTCTACTACGGCATCAACGGCTACGCCGTGCCGCTCTTCTACCGCCACCACCTGTTCGAGAGCTGGAAGAGCGCGTTGATGCTGCTCCTGTTCCCGCTGATCGGTGCCGCCATCCTGACCTGGGTGCTGATCGCGTCGTTCGACAGCCTCTGGTATCCGGCCAACTCGGCGTCGGGCACCTCGTGGTTCGGAGTCGGCCCGCCTTTCGTCCTGGGCGCCGTCTTCCTGGTGCTCGGCGTGGTGGGCATGCTGGCCTTCTGGCTGTTCTCCAAGCGCTCGAAGCCGTTCTTTGCGCGCAAGATGGAGACGGTCGATGCCATGGTGCCGTTCGTGGACACCGATGAGGGGCAGACGATCACCGATTCGACGCCCGAGGTGGAATCGACCGGCAAGGCGGCCTGAGCCCCGCCGCGAGGCGGCGTGAGGCCGTCGGCAAGGAGTCGGTCCGACCGCACGAGCAGCACCGCAAAGGGCGCCGCGGCCGGAGCGCAACAACGGGGCGGGGGTGGCTGAAAAGCCACCCCCGCCCCGTCTTTCGTCACGGTGATCGCGGGCCGCCGCAGGTTGGCGACCGGGCGACCTGGCCTTAGAGGTCGCCGAGGCGACCGAGCGGCCAGTAGCTGAAGAAGGCTCGTCCGATGATCGAGCGGCGCGGCACCGTGCCCCAGTACCGGCTGTCGCTGGAGTCGGTGCGGTTGTCGCCCATCACGAAGTAGTGACCCGCCGGCACGCGGAACGGGTGGGCCAGCGACCAGGGCGCCCCGGGCTGGGCGCTTGCGTAGGGATCGGCGGGGTCGGTGGGTTCGGTCACGCCGGCGACCTTGTCGACGAACGAGTCGCGAGCCCGCACTCCGTTGATGTAGAGGCAGCCGCCACGCAGCGAGAGCAGGTCGCCGGGCAGTCCCACCACGCGTTTGATGAGAACGTCGTGGGGCGGTCCGGGCCGGCGAAAGACGATGATGTCGCCGCGGTGGGGCGTGCGGTAGTGGTAGACGAGGCGGTCGACGAGCACGCGCTGGCCGGGCACGAGCGTGTTGGCCATCGAGGTCGACGGGATGAGATAGGGCTTGACGACGAACGACTGCACGAGGATCGCCAAGGCGATGGCGACCAGCGCCGTGAGGCCGTAGTCGATGATGGTGCGGCGCGCGCCGCTCTTTGGACGGATCTTCTCGAGCATCACACCCAATCGTCGAAGGACGCGAGTCGATTCAGGGTACCGCGAGACCGCTCAGGGTTCAATCGGTCCGGCTCGGCCGTTCGTCGGAGTGAGCGGCCGCTACCTCGCCGGGCTGCGCTCGTCGTCGAAGGCGGCGTTGGTGGGAGCGGCGGCGAGGCGCTCGGCCTCAGAGAGGCTGAGCG
>DATIYD010000197.1:0-2074 GCA_035517975.1 Thermoleophilia bacterium
CCGGCGCGGCCGGCGGCTCGATCAGCCGCACACCGGGATCGCCGCCGCGCAGCGGCCCGGCGATCTCTTCCTGGAACTTGTTCAGCGCCTGCACGGAGTTCCAGCGCGGCGCCTGGTAGCGGGCGACGAGCGGCGAGGGCGGCTGCCCGGGGTAGCCCTCCATCGAGAAGCTCATGGGCGCGTCGCGGTCGTCGGGCGGCGCCGGCTCGAAGACCGACACGTCGGCGTGCATGGCGGTGCGGCCGCTGAAGCGGAACGGCTGGCGCGGGACCTTCATGCCGGCGAAGCGCGCGCCGGCGGGCGGCGCGGCGAGCGCCGCCGGCGCCAGATCGGGTCGCTCACTCGCGAGCTCCGAGACGATGTTGTCGAGGGTGAACCAGCTCTGGCCGACGGGCAGGCGGGCGGCCGACGCCAGGGCCGAGAGCCAGCGCCAGGTGGGCTGCGCCGGCCGTGGCGGGACCATGACCTGGATCGAGCGCTGGGCGCGGCCCTCGTGACTGACGAAGGTGCCGGTGCTCTCGGCCCACGAAGCCGCCGGCAGCACCGCGGCCGCGCCGGCGGCGGTCGCCGTGCGCACGTGGTCGACCACGATCGTGGTGCCGCAGGCCTGCAGGAAGGCGGCGACCTGGGTCTCGGGGGCGCGCCGGTAGAGGTCGTTCTCGATCACGAGGGCGACCTCGACGTCGCCGCCGCCGGCCAGCTCGAAGGCCTCGGACAGCCGGCGGCCGCCGAGCAGCATGAGACCGAGCGTGTTGACCTCGGGCAGCACGAGGGCGAGCGGGGCGGCGGCCGGACGCGGGCCCGGCAGGGCCCGCGCCACGGCGGCCGCCGCCTCGAGCAGGGCGAGGCTGCCGCAGCTCACGCCCGAGATCACGACCGGCCGCGCGGCGGCCTTCAAGGCGGCGGCGAAGCGCTCGACCCGGCCGGTCTCGTCGGGAGAGAGGCCCTCGACCATCTTCGGTCCGTCCTTCGGGTCGAGCACGGCGGCGAGCGCCAGGGCGAAGCGGGCGAGATCGTCGGGGGCCGCGTGGAACGCGTCGGCGGCGATCTCGTCGAGCTTGGTCGCGTGGGTCGTGGCCAGCCACAGCGCCTTCGGCTCCTCCTTTTTGACCATGCCGACGCCGGCGTCGTTCCAGCGCGCGATGCCCAGGCGCTCCTCGGCCTCGGTGGGCCGCAGGCGAGCCCAGCGGCGCACGGAGAAGTCGAGCATGGGCGCGGTGTTGGTGAGGTCCTCGCCGAGCACGATCACGAGGTCGGCGGCCTCGATGTCGCGCAGCGTCGGCGTGGCCGAGGGGCCCTGCAGCAGCAGCGCGGCGGCACGCTCGACCAGGGTGTGCTCGGCGTCGGACAGGCCGAGGAAGAAGCGCTCGTCGCCGACGAGGCGCTTGAGGGCGAAGTTGGCCTCGAGCGACGCGCGCGGCGAGCCGATGCCGACCGGACGCGGGTGCGCGACGCGAGGCCGCGCGCCGACCGCCACGCGGCGCTCGACCAGGGCCGACTCGAGACGCGCGCCCAGGCCGCGTACGAGCTCACTGGCCGACAGGCCCGAGAGGCCGACGATGGGCCGGCGGACCCGCTCGGGGGCGTTGACCGACGGGTAGGCGTAGCGCCCGCGGTCGCACAGGAAGTAGCCGTTGACCTCGCCGTTGTAGCGGTTGAGCACGCGGCGCAGCTCGCCGTAGCGCTCGCCGGCCAGCGTGTTGCAGCCGCGCGCGCAGAAGGGGCAGACGGCGGGCGCGGTCTGCAGGTCCCACTTGCGCGTGTAGTGGGCGGCGAAGGTCTTGTCGTCGAAGACGCCGACGGGGCAGACCTCGACCAGGTTGCCGCTGAACTCGCTCTCGAGGGCGCCGTCGCGGAGCCGGCCGAAGTAGACCTCGTTGCGCAGGCCGAAGGCGCCGAAGTCGTGGCCGCCGGCGTAGTCGACGTAGAAGCGCAGGCAGCGGTAGCACTGGATACAGCGGTTCATCTCGTGGGTCACGAACGGGCCGAGATCGTGGTTGTCGAAGGTGCGCTTGCCGTACTCGTAGCGGCGGTAGAGGTGACCGGTCATCACCGTCATGTCCTGCAGGTGGCA
>DATIYD010000198.1:0-2300 GCA_035517975.1 Thermoleophilia bacterium
ATCTACTCGGCGCCCCAGTTCAAGGAAGTCATGATCCAGAGCATCGACGAGGGAGCCAAGCACATCGTCGTCGATCTGGCCGGCGTCACCTTCATCGACTCGACCGCGCTCGGCGTGCTCGTCAGCGGCGCCAAGCGCGTACGTCCCCAGAACGGGACTCTCGACATCGTCTGTCACGACGACAACATCACGCGGATCTTCGAGATCACGGGGCTCGACCGCATCTTCGGCATCTACCCCACCCGTGAGAAGGCACTCGAGAGCACGACAGTCTGATCAGGCGGGCGCCGGCAGGCATGGCAGCGCAGAACCGGCCACGACAAGGGGTGTTCGGCATGGAGTATCGCACCACCAGGGGGTTGAGGGGACGCCGACTGTCCGTGCAGGTCGACGACATGAGCAAGAGCAAGCAATACGGTGGCGGCCGCGTGTGCTCGGTAGCGGGCTGTGAGACACGCCTCTCCACCTACAACCCTTCCAACATCTGCGCCCTGCACAGCGGCGGCTGGAAGGACGAGCTCAAGAGGCCCTCGCGCAAACAGCACCCGCGCGAGGAGATGACACGCTACTGCAGCTTCGAGCCGTGCAGCCGCGAGTTCGTCACCAGCAACCCCGCCAAGAAGTACTGCAGCGACGCCTGCCGCATGAAGGCCTTCCAGGCCCGGGCGGTAGCGGCCCGCCAGGCCGAGCTGAGCGAGTCGCTCGTGCGGCGAGCCAGCTAGCGATCCGGCGGCGGCGGCCCCTGTGGCCGCGGCTCGCGAGGTCGTGACGCGGGTGCGGCGGGGTGCCGGCGGATGCCGGCCGTGTACGCCTGCGACGAGGCGCCGCGAGGTGGCGCATGCCTGAGCGCCAGCGACGTAGTCCTTTGGCGGCGCGAGGCGCGCCACGAAGTCGCGCCGGCCTGAGCGGCGACGACGAAGTCGCTCGACGGGCTTCGACTAGGCCAGCGGATGCGTACCGGCGGCGACGGGCGCGTACCGCGTCTCCGGCGACGTCAGCGGCCCGAGCGAGAACGGTGGGGGGATGAGCGGCCCACCGGCCGCCAGGGCGAGCAGGGCGGCCTCGAGCGTCTCGTAGACCGGCACCACGTTGGGCAGTCCCACGAGCGCGATGGTGCGCCGCACGTAACCGACCGGCCGGGTGATCAGCAACTCCCGGCGGTGCTCGTGCAGGCGCACCACGAGCGACACGACGGCCCCCACGAACGACGAGTCGACCATATCGACCCCGGCCAGGTCGAGCACCAGGTGACGCGTCTTGAAGAAGAACGGGCCGAGATGTCGTCGCAGAAAACGCTCGATCTCGGGGACGTTCTCGAGATCGAACTCACCGGAGAGCGCCAGCACCGGTACATCGCCGGCACCGGCGAAGCTCAGGCGCAGGCCGCCGCTGCCGCCCCGTAACGACGTCGCGCGGTACGCGGTCTCGGCGCGGTCTCTGGGCTGAGCGCTCACGATGGTCCCCCCTGCTGTTGTCGTTCGTCACGCCCGTCGCCGACGGCGGCGGACGGATCGCAGGTCGTCGAACGGTTCCCCCGCGGCCGGCTGCGAAGCGTCGGACCGGCCGCTCGTCGTTCGTAAGGCGGCCAGCCTAGGTCGCCGGACGGGCGTTGTAAAGGCGCCGGTGGCCGTTCCCGACACTCTTCGCCCTCATTCTCTGCACGAGCCTCAGAAGGACCCGCTTCAGGCTCGACCTCGACTCCCACGCCAGCCTGAGGCAGGTCGAGGGGCGGCGCGCCCCCATGGCGTCCGCTCTAGGAGACCTCGCCGGCCTTGAGCGCGAGCTTGCGGTACTTCGGCTCGCGCTCCTTGAGCAGGGTGAGGACCGGGCTGGCCACGAAGATCGAGGAGTAGGCGCCCGAGGCCACGCCCACGAGCAGGGCGAAGGCGAAGTCCTTGAGGGTCGACCCGCCGAACAGCAGCAGGCAGACGACCGGGATCAGGGTCATCAGCGTCGTGTTCATCGACCTGGTCAGCGTCTCCCAGATCGAGCGGTTGACCATGTCGCCGTAGGGAACCCGCGACATCTTGGGCGCGTTCTCACGGATGCGGTCGAAGACGATGACGGTGTCGTACAGCGAATAGCCCAGGATGGTCAGGACCGCGGCGATCGTGTCGGTGGTGACCACGCGCCCTGTGAGCGAGTAGATGCCGATCACGACGAAGAGGTCGTGGAACTCGGCGACGATCGCCCCGACCGCGAACTTCCAGGAGAAGCGCAGCGAGATGTAGATCAGGATCAGCACCAGGGCGATGCCGATCGCCTTGTACGACGACGTGATGACCTCGCGGCTGAACGTG
>DATIYD010000199.1:0-6219 GCA_035517975.1 Thermoleophilia bacterium
GCGCCTCGGAGCGGAACTTCATCGCCGAGAAGACCTCCACGTCCGCTCCCCTGATGAGCATCAGCAGCGTGCAGCCGAGGTACTTGGCATCGGCGGCCCATGCGCGCGCCGACTCATCGGCGCGCGCGTGGATCCGGGCGAAGTCGGCCTCACTGGGAATCCGGGCGATCCGGTCCGCCTGTGCGGCGAAGGTTCGGTCGCGGCCGTCGATCATCGCCTTGATTTCCTGGGGCGAGTGCGGCTGCCAGTCCGTGACCTCGCCGACGACCCTCAGTGGGTCGCGCGAGCGGTACGACTTTGTCGGGTTGCCCTCGAACTTCTTGTCGGTGAGATCCGGGTCGTCTTCGAACGGACCGGTGGGCTCGACGATGTAGATCCGGCCGGGACCGTCGCCTTGAGCGAGCTCGGCTCCCCATGGCGACAGCGTCGCGCTCATGTACACCCAAGGGCTCGTGCGCTCGCTGTTGCCGTAGTTGGAGCGGTATCCGGGCCTGATCAGGTCTCCCGGCTTCAGGTCGGCCTTGGTGCCATGGTAGAACGGGCCTGAGGTCACATCGCCCTCACTGACGCACGTAGCGCAGGTGTGTGGCGGCCGGACCGTCAAGAGCCTTGTCAATGCGAAATCGCGGCCCGGCCTCGCGCAGGTTCTCGAAGAGACGCCGCCCACCGCCGAACAACACGGGCGCCAAGGCGATCTCCAGCTCGTCGACGACATCCAGGTTCAGGTACTGCTGGATCACATCCGCTCCACCCGCGATGCGGACATCGCGACTGCCTGCGGATCCCCGAGCCAGCTCCAGGGCGCGCTCCGGCCCGTCGTTGATGAAGTGGAAGGTCGTCCCACCGGGGCGTGCCCAGGGCTCGCGTCGCTCATGGGTAAGAACGTAGACCGGTGTGTGAAACGGAGCCTCCTCTGGCCAGGAGCGCTCGCCTGCCTCGAACATGCGCTTGCCCATGATGTTGGCACCGATACGCTCCGTGGTGCTGCGAACCAGGTCGTTGACCGGGCCGGTCTCTCCCCCGGGTCCGAGCTTGAGGTGCTCACGGAAGGACTGTTGATCGAGGATCCAGGCCATGAGCGCACCCCACTTGACGCCCCAGTCCCTGTACTCGGGTTCGTCCCAGTGCTCCATGGTCATTCCTTCCGGTGCCATGTAGCCATCGAGGCTAAGCCCGATGTTGACGAAGACGTTGCTCATGATTCTCCTCTCGGGCGCTCGGATGTCGGCTAAACGTTTCGCGCGTGAGCTGCGAGCGCGACGGCCACCCGTGAGATCGTGGCGCTTCTGCGAGCCAACTCGAAATGCTTGTTAGGGCCAAGACCCGGTGCCGCAGTCACGGTGTAGAGCGGTTCCCGTTCATCAGCCGCTCAAGCAAGGCTGGAACGTATTGCCGCGCGGCGGCGACAAGCCGGTAATCGGCACTCGGGGCAAGAGAGTCGCCGAACCACAGGTACATGTCCGGTTCTGAGTCGAGTTCGGAGACGCGGATCGCGTCAGACCCCGGCTCGCCCTCGGACTCGATGAAGGCGGTCCACGGTCCGGGACTCGTCTGGCTGCAGCGCTGTGCGATGGCATCGAGCTCGGGACCGGAGAGGGTGGCCTTGCCACGAATTCCGTCAACGAGGCGCTGGAGGTCCTGGCGCGAGTGGGCGATGAAGCGGACGTCGCCCGTCGCAGCCGGCTCGAAGCCGCGCGTGACCCGCATGACACGCTGGCTGCCACCGGCAAGTCGGACCAGTACGCGGGCTGAGTCGGACTCAATGACAGTCCATTCGTGCCCGCTGGCGGCTGCGAGGTAGGCCTCGATGGTTGAGAAGAGGCGCTCGTCAATCGTCGCGACGCCACCATGGTGAAGCGATGCCACTTCGACCTCTGTCTTTGGCCCTAACGGGATTGCATTTGAGCCGCGAGCCGGGCGACAGCTCCTGGCGTACTCATTCGGCGAGTCTGCTCGAAAGGCTTGTCAGCGGTCACCGGGCGCGCTCCTGCCAACGGCGCGGGTCGCGGCGGGCGTGCATGCAGGCCACGACACTGATGAGGTCGGGCGTGACCACGAAGTAGATGCCGTAGGGGAAGCGCCGTAGCAGGGTTCGGCGGCAGTTCGGACGCACGACCGGGAAGCGCTCCGGCGCTCGGACGATCTCGGCCAGAGCGACGTCGACGGAGCGCAGGAACTCCTCACCAAGACCCGGAGCGCGCTGCTCGTACCACAGCGTTGCGGATGCGATGTCTGCCTCGGCGGCCGAGTGGACGACGAGGCGGGGAGTCATCCGGCGAGACGCTTGGCGATGCGCTCGCGCACGACCTCCCAAGGTTGGCCCGAGCCGGGATCGCGCTCAAGGTCGGCTAGGCGCAACTCAAGCTCGGCGCGCTGGGCATCGGTGAGCGGCAGGTCGCCGGTGTCGGCCGCCACGCTGTCCCACAGGTCCTCGGCGAGCTGGATACGCTCGGCCACGGTGAGCTCGCTGAGCTTCAGGTCGATCGGGTTCATGGCGTCAGTCTGCCCGCAGCGGCGGCGGTTGGCAACACTCCGGCTGGTGGACAACGGCGGTCTCGGGGTGCACCGCTAACAGTGATTCTGTCTCCTGAGTAACGTCGGCGACAGCCTACGCCTTTGTGAATAATGACAGGATCCGGCCTCGACGGCGACACGCCCCTGGGCAGACTCAGGTCAACAACCTCGTGATGCAGAACAGCTAGACGACATCCCTCGCGCTCTCCGAGCGCAGGCGCTTGCGCCGCTCGCGGTAGTCGGGCAGGAGACGCTCGACACCGCGCCAGAATGCCGGCTGGTGGTTGAGCTCGCGCAGATGGCAGAGCTCGTGGACCACCACGTAATCGAGCAGAGCCGGCTCGAGCAGAGCGAGCCCCCAGTGCAGGCTGACGCGGCCCTTGGCCGAGCAGCTCCCCCAGCGGCTGCGCATGTCCTTGACGGCGATCGACGGCGGCGCGACGCCGACGAGCGGGGCGAAATGCGCGACGCGGGCGGTCAGGATGTCGGTGGCGCGCCGCCGGTACCAGGCCCGGAACTGCTCGCGGCCACGCGGCTGCGCCG
The DNA here is from genome assembly GCA_035517975.1 of Thermoleophilia bacterium. Lineage (GTDB taxonomy): Bacteria > Actinomycetota > Thermoleophilia > UBA2241 > UBA2241 > Bog-752. The sequence goes on from DATIYD010000199.1 coordinate 3,058, forward strand.
AGCGCGCCAGTTCGAAGCGACCGCCGCGCAGGCGCAGCGGACCGTCCCCGCCGGCGTCGGCCGCGTCGGTCGCGCCGGCCGTTCCGGTCGCCTCGGCCGCTTGGAGCCGGACCGGGCAGTAGGTGGGCGGGCGATCGTCGAGGATCGCAGCGACGTCGAACGCGAGCTGAGCGTCGCCCGCGCCCGCGTCGCGCGCCGCCGACCGCGCCCTCCGGGCCGGGCCGTGCGCCCCCGACAAGTCGTCGACGACGACGAGCTCGTACTCGCGGCCCCTCCAGGGGAAGCGCTCGCCGGTCTCGTAGCGGTGCGGCGGAAGCTTCGCTCCCGCGTCGCGCTCACCCAGCTTCCGCCGCACCCAGACGAGCTTGCTCTGGACGGCGGCCTGCGCCGCGCGCCGCGAGCAGCGGGCCGGCACCGCGACGACCGGCGGGCCCTCGCGCGGGATGCTGATGCCGATCGTGCGGCGCCGCGGACTGCGGCGCAGCGCAAACGTCACATCCTCGACGGTGAGGGTCTCCGGGGCTGCTCGGGCGGCGGGCATCATCGCTGGAGCGTAGAATAGCGCGCAAGGGGTTGGGGCAACACGAGCGGAGGGTCATGGTCGCCGACAAGGACTTCACGTACAAGGATTCCGGCGTCGACGTGGACGCCGGCAACGAGGCCGTGCGGCTGTTCAGGGAGCGTCTGCGCTCCATCCACCATCCCCTGGTGCTCGAGGGCATCGGCGGCTTCGGCGGCCTCATGCGCGTGCCGCCGATCAAAGACGCGGTGCTCGTGGCCGGCACCGACGGCGCCGGCACCAAGGTCATGCTGGCGCGCGAGATGGGCGTCTATGACACGATCGGCATCGACGCCGTGGCGATGAGCGTCAACGACGTCTCGGCCTGCGGCGCCGTGCCCTTCTTCTTCCTCGACTACCTCGTGGTCGGCAAGCTCGAACCGCGCAAGGTTGCCGACATCGTGGCCGGCGTCGACGAGGGCTGCATGCGAGCCCAGTGTGCGCTGCTCGGCGGCGAGACGGCCGAGCACCCCGGCCATTTCGCCCACGACGACGCGTTCGACCTGGGCGGCTTCGCCGTCGGTCTGGCGAGCCGCTCAGAGCTGTGGGGACCGTCGCGGGTCGAGCCCGGCGACGCTCTGGTCGGCATCGCTTCCAACGGGCTGCACTCGAACGGCTTCTCGCTCGTACGCGCCGTGCTCGAAGCCAGGCACATCGCACTCGATCAGCCCTTCCCCGGCGACGCGCCGGCCGGCGCCACCGTGGGCGAGGTGCTGCTCACCCCCACCACCATCTACAGCCCGGTGCTCCACGACCTCGGCCATGCCTGTCCGGTGCACGCCGCCGCGCACATCACCGGCGGCGGGTTTCCCGACAACGTCGGCCGCATCCTGCCCGACGGCGCCGCCGCCGTCCTCGATCTGTCGGCCTGGCGCCCGCCGGCCGTCTTTCCGTGGCTGCACGGCCTGGGTGTCTCGGCCGACGAGATGCTGAAGACCTTCAACTGCGGTCTCGGTATGGTCCTGGCGCTGCCGGCCGACGGCGTGCCCAAGGCGCTCAGCACGGTCGCCCGCGCCGGCCTTGCGGCGAGTGTGGTGGGCGAGGTCGTCGCCGTCGAGGCCGGCGCCCGGGCCGTGCGCTACAAGGGAGAGCTCGCGCTGTGAGATCGTACGACCTGATCGGCTGCGGGGCTCTGAACCTCGACCTCATCTACCGGCTGCCGGCCGACTCGCCGCTGTGGCGCGAGCTGCCGCCGCCGGGCGCCGAGCTCGCGATCGGCGCCGACCTGCGCGCCGAGCTCGAGACCGCCCTCGCCGGCCTCGAGCCCGCCCGCAGCGGTGGTGGCCAGGCGGCCAACACGGCCTACGCGCTGGCCCGCCTCGGCTTCGGCGCCGCCATGCTGGGCCGCGTCGGCTCCGACGACGCCGGCAGCTTCCTCGCCGCCGAGCTGGCCCCCTGCGACGACCGCTACCTGGCGCGCGACGGGCAGTCGGGCTGCGTCTACGTGCTGTTGAACGAGACCGGCGAGCGCCGCAATCTGGTGTGGCCGGCGGCCAACGACGAGTTCTCGCCGACCGACCTGCCGCGCCGCCTGCCGCAGACGCGCTTTGCCTATTTCTCATCGTTCGTGGGGGAGCGTCCGCTGCAGACCCAGCTCGCCCTGCTCGAGCGCCTGCCACGCGACGTCGAGATCGCCTTCGACCCGGGCGAGATCTACGCCCGTCTCGGCGTGAAGTGCTTCATCCCCTTCCTCAAGCGTGCCTCGTTCGTCTTTGCCACCGAGGGCGAGCTCGAGACGCTCTGCGGTCTGCCGGCCGACAAGGCGCTCAGCTTCCTGCTCGACGTCGGCGTCGGTCTCGTCGTCTGCAAGATGGGCGACCGCGGCGCGCGCATCATCGGCCGCCGGCTCGATCTCTACGTGCCGCCGCACCCGGCCGAGGTGGTCGACGTGACCGGCGCCGGCGACCTGTTCGCCGCCGGCTTCTTCGGCGGCCTGCTCGAGGGTCTCGGCCTCGAGGCCGCCGGCCGGCTGGCCGCATGGGCCGCCTCGTGCGGCATCGGTGGTCTGGGCCGCAGCACGTACCCCGACGCGACCGCCTTTGCCGAGCGCGTCGCCGAGGAGCGGGCGCGTGTCTAGAGTGGGTGGCGGCCTGTGAGGATCGGCTGGCTGTCCAGCGGCCGCGACCCGGCCGCCCGCACCCTGCTCTCCGAGGTGCTGCGCCGCGCCCGGCGCGACGCTGTCGACCTCGACGTGGCCGTCGTGTTCTGCGACCGCGAGCGCGGCGAAGCTCCCGAGAGCGACGCCTTTCTCGACCTTGCCCGCGACCTCGGCCTGACGACCGCCACGCTGTCGAGCGCGGCGAGCTGGCAGGCCTGGCGGGCGCGCCGCAACGAGCTCGACCGCAGCCGCTTCGCCAACAAGGCGGCGGTGCGCGATGCCTGGCGGATCGCGTACCACGACGACGTGGCTGAGCAGCTCGCCGGCTACGGCGTCGAGCTGCTGGTGCTGGCCGGCTACATGCTCATCACGAGCGCCGACTTCTGCAGCCGTTTTGCCATCCTCAACCTGCACCCGGCCCTGCCCGGCGGCCCACAGGGCACCTGGCAGCAGGTCATCTGGCAGCTCCTGGCCGACGAGGCCAGCTCCACCGGCGCCATGGTCC
>DATIYD010000200.1:0-6797 GCA_035517975.1 Thermoleophilia bacterium
GTTCGTGCTCACCCTGACCTCGCGCTCGTCGTTCGAGTCGAAGTGGAACGCGGCCGCGGCCGCGGCGCACGGCCCGAACTACCACGCCTTCATCGCCCAGGTCGGCACCGCCGCCGGCCAGGCCATGCCGACCCACACCAACTGGACCAACACCTTCGGCGTGATGGTCGCGATGTCGTGGCTGTTCGCCTACGCCTACTCGATCGCCTTCATCGCGGGCGAGGTCAAGCGCCCCGACAAGTCGATCATCTACGCGAACATCTTCGCCATCCTGGTGCCGTTCCTGTTCATGCTCTGGATCGCGATCGTGCTCTACAGGACGGTCGGCTTCCAGTTCCTGAACGCCTCGGCCTGGAACGACAACAGCGGCCCGATCTCGTCGATGGCCAACATGCCGCACGGCTCGAGCGTCATGGACCTCTCCGCCTGGGCCTTAGGCTCGTCGGCGGCCTGGGCGAAGACGCTCGATGCGCTCGTGGGCCTGTCGTACGTGGCCTTCACCCTGTGGTGGATCGCGCTCTCGTACCTGGCCTTCCCGCGCATCCTGTTCGCCTGGGGCATGGACCGCATGGGCCCGAAGTGGTTCACCGACATCAACCCGCGCTTCGCGAGCCCGGTCAAGAACCACATCCTCTGCCTGGTCCTGGGCCAGGGCCTGCTCGTGCTCTACTACACGCTCCTGCAGAACACGCTGCAGAACATCGTGCTCACCGGCATGCAGGTGACCTCGGTGTTCATCCCCACCGCGATCGCGGCCATCTACTTCCCGTATTCGAGAAGGGCCAAGGGCGTGTGGGACTCGTCGCCGTACAAGAAGTGGACGTTCCTCGGCCTGCCGGTGGTCGTCTGGGGCGCCGCGGTCGACCTCGTCTACCTCGGCATCCTGCTTTACTACTTCATCTTCAACTCGGCGGCCAAGCAGTTCACCGGCCCCTCCGTCATCCTCTTCATCGGGGTCTGGGTCGCCGGCATCATCTGGTACTACGCCTGGAGCGCCTACAACAAGGCCAAGTCCGGTATGGACATCTCGGCCGTCACCTACGGCGAGCTGCCTCCGGAGTGACCTGACAGTCAGCGTGGGGGGCGGGAGTCCCGGACTCCCGCCCCCCACTTTCGTCAAGGGAGCGTGATAGATGATCAAACTGTTCTACGTCACCGACATCCACGGGTCGAACGTCTGCTACCGCAAGTTCTTGAACGCTCTACCCATCTACGGCGTCGACGTCGCCGTGCTGAACGGCGACCTGCTCGGCAAGGTGCTCATCCCCCTGGTCGAGAAGCCCGGCGGCGGCCGCGAATGCCACCTCATGGGCATGTACACCGAGATGAACACCGAGCAGGAGATCGCCGACGTCAAGAAGATCATCGAGAACGCCGGCTACTACTGGATCAACCAGACCCGCGAGGAGTTCGAGGCCACCAAGGCCGACCCCAAAGAGATCGACAAGCTCTTCAAGCACGCGGCCTATCAGCGTATCCAGGAGTGGCTCGAGCTGGCGGATGAGCGTCTCGAGGGCAAGAGTCACACGATGTACATCTGCCCGGGCAACGACGACTGGTGGGAGGTCGACGACATGATCTCCTGCATGAAGGTCATCAAGCCCTGCGACAACATGGTGGTCGACATCGACGGCCACGAGATGGTGTCGTGCTCGCGCAGCAACCCGACGCCGTGGGACACTCCGCGTGAGGAGTCGGAAGAGGAGCTTGCAGTCCACCTCGACGAGCTCTGCAAGCGCGTCAACAACTACGAAGGCGCGATCTTCAACTTCCACGTGCCGCCGCACGGCTACTCGCTCGACCTGTGTCCCAAGCTCGACAAGGACATGAAGATGTCGGCCGAGGAGAAGATCCACGCCGGCAGCCAGGGCGCCAAGATGGTGATCGAGAAGTATCAGCCGCTGCTCGGCCTCCACGGCCACATCCACGAGTCGCGCGGCGCCCAGAAGGCCGGCCGCACGCTCATGATCAACCCCGGCAGCGAGTACTCCGAGGGCATCCTCAAGGGCGTGGTCATCATGCTCGACAAGAAGAAGGTCAAGGACTACGTCTTCACCCAGGGTTGATCCCCAGGGGCGCACGCGACGTGGCACCATCTCTCGTGGCACAAAGGAGGCGATAGCAGGCGATGAGCACCAAGCCCTTCATCCTGCCGAAGGACATTCCGCTCGACCAGTACCCCAGCCCCGAGACCTTTTTGGACGAGGGCAAACGGATCGTCGATGCGGCCACGTCGGCCGGCATCGTCATGCGGGTCATGGGTCCACTCGCGCTGCACTACTACTTCCCTGAGCAGATCGAGCTGTACGCCAGGCTCGAGCGCCTGGGCGACCGCTACTTCACCGACATCGACTACGCCGCGTACGGCAAGAACAGCGGCAAGATGCCGAAGTTCATGGAGACACTCGGCTACGAGTGCGACCTGCAGACGATGATGGCTTCGGGCAAGACCCGGCACATCTACTACGCCGGCCCCGTCCCCATGATCGACGTGTTCTTCGACAAGCTCGACTACTGCCACGAGGTGAGCTACAAGGACCGCCTCGAGCTCGATTCCTACAGCGTGTCGCTCTCCGACATCATGCTGCAGAAGCTGCAGATCTGGGAGATCAACGACAAGGACCTGAAGGACATCGAGTACCTGCTGACGACCGCCGCGATCGGCGACGACGACCAGCAGAAGATCAACCAGACGTACATCGCCAAACGCTTCGGCGACGACTGGGGCTTCTGGTACACGGCCACCACCAACTTCGGCCGCGTCAAGGAGCACGTCGACAACGTGCCGGCCTTCACGGCCGAGCAGCGTCAGCACATCAAGGACCGTTGCGACCAGTTCCTCGCGCGCATCGAGGCCGAGCCCAAGACCAAGGCCTGGAACAAGCGCGCCAAGAAGGGCACGAGCAAGCTCTGGTACAACACGGGCTTCTCGGACTGGTGACTCGGGCGGTCCCGCGGTTGCGGCCCTGAGGGGGGCGGCTGCGAGGGCGGCGGGGGCGAGCCGGAAGGCTCGTCCCCGCCGCCCTCTCGCGTGAGGGACCGCTCAGGAGTGAGCGGCCGGCAGCGCCGCGCCGGCGTGGACCTCGGCGAGCACAGCGTCGAGCCGTTCCAGCACCTGGTCGATCTGCTCCCGGGTGATCACGGCCGGCGGCTCGAGGCGCAGGGTCTTGGCGTTGTTCAGCGTGCCGCCGACCAGCACGCCGCGGCCGAACAGGCCGGCCGAGACGGCGTAGCCGGTCTCTGCGTCGCGGAACTCCATGCCGAGCAGCAGGCCGAGGCCGCGCACCTCGTCGAAGAGGTCGGGGTATTGCGCCGCGAGACGCTCGACGCCGGCCTTGAGGTACGTGCCCTTGGCGGCGGCCTGGGCCGGGATGTCTTCTTCGATCGTGGCGTGCAGGGCGCCGATCGCGGCGGCGGTGGCGAGCGGGTTGCCGCCGAAGGTCGTGGTGTGCAGGTAGGGGTTGGCGAACATGGCGCGGAAGACCTTCTCGGTCACCACGATGTTGCCGCAGGGGATGACGGCGCCGCCGAACGCCTTGCCCATGGTCATGATGTCGGGCGCCACGTCCCAGTTGTCGACGCCCCAGAGCTTGCCGGTCCGGCCCATGCCGGTCTGCACCTCGTCGGCGATGAAGACCACGTCCCACGCCGTGCAGATCTCGCGCACGCGGGGCAGGTAGTCGTCGGGCGGCACGATGGCGCCGGCCTCGCCCTGCACCGGTTCGCAGATGAAGGCCGCGATGTCGAAGCCGATCATGTCGCAGATCTCGAGCTCGCGCTGGAGGGCGTCGGCGTCGCCGTAGGGCACGAAGCGGGTGCCCGGCATGAGGGGCTGGAAGGGCACGCGGAACTCGCGCTTGCCGCTCACGCTGAGGCTGCCCATCGACTTGCCGTGGAACGCCCGGGTCGTGGAGATCACGCCCAGCATGTGGTCGGGCTTCTTCTCGTAGGCGTACACCTTGGCGAACTTGAGCGCGCCCTCGGTGGCCTCGGTGCCCGAGTTGACGAGAAACGAGTACTGCAGGTCTCCCGGCGTGACCATGGCGACGAGCTCGCAGAGGTAGCCGCGCATAGGGTCGAGCAGCTCCTGGGAGTGCAGCGCCTGGTGGCGGAGCTGGCCGAGCACCGCCTTCATGACGGTCGGATGGCGGTGTCCCAGCATGTAGATGCCAAAACCGCCGAGGCAGTCGATGAACTCGCGACCGCGGATGTCCTTGAAGGTCGCGCCGCCGTCGCTCCACTCGACCGCCGTGTAGTCGGTCGAGACCGACTTGCGGTAGTCGAGGATGCCCGGGTTGACGTAGCGGGTGAAGTTGTCGACGCAGTCGGCGATGACCGCGTCCTGCTCGTCGCGGCTGAGCTCGTTCTTCTGCATGAGATCGAGCGCCTTGTGCGACTCGTGCAGCACGCGCTCGCGCAGCAGATCGTCCATCCTCCCTCTCCTCACGCCGTGGGCTTTGCGGCCAGTGCCGGCCCGAAACACTGCGCCCTGAAGAGCGAGGGGACGAGGCACGATCCCGTCTGGTCTCGCGGGAGTGGGTCGCGCACTCTGTGGCCTTGCGGCGCGACCCCGCCGCGATCGCTGGGAAAGGCTCCCCCCTTACGCGCACTCTACGCGCGACCGTACCGTCTGCCAAGTATCGCGACCGACGCGCCGCCGCCGGCGCTCGGCCGGGCGCTTAGGTCCGGCGTGTCGCCGCGCTGCCGCCGTTCCCCCGCGGCCGCGCCGCCGCTTCGCTCGATGAGCGTTGCGACGAACGCTCGTTCGTGTGCCGGGTCGAGCCTGAGAGCGTACGAACTTGGTCCTATTGCAGGGTTGTGCGCAGTGGTGTAGGTTTTCCGCGTTGTGGAACGATCGCCGATCATCGGCGACCCGGGGGGTGCCGCACGGCATACCGCGGCAGGTAGCAGGAGGGAACGCGTTGGCCCGAGGAACAGTCAAGTGGTTCAGCAATGAGAAGGGGTACGGCTTTATCGAGCGTGAAGAGGGCGAAGATCTGTTCGTCCACTTCTCCGAGATCCAGGTCGACGGGTACAAGACCCTGAACCAGGGCCAGGCCGTCGAGTTCGAGATCGCCCAGAGCGACAAGGGCCTGCAGGCCTCCAAGGTCGTGCCGGTCGGCTGACCACCGCGGTCACCTGACGCGAGGGCTTCAGCGGCCCCGCCGGACATGCGTCCGGCGGGGCCGTTTCGTTCGTCGCGGTGGGCCTCGGATCAGCCTCGTTTCGTGGTACGATTGCAGGCCCGCTCAAGCGGGGGTGTGTGAGGAGGACTCGCTCATGATCGACCACGACGACGTCCGTCACGTCGCGCGCCTCGCGCGCCTGCGGCTCGCGCCCGCCGAGGCCGAGCGCATGACCGCCGAGCTTGCCAAGATCCTCGACCACATCGACAAGATCGGCGAGCTCGACCTGGCCGCCGTCGAGCCGACCGCCCACGTGCTCGCCGTCAGCGACGTGCTGCGGCCCGACAAGCCGCTGCCCTGCCTGAGCCGCGACGACGCGTTGCGCAACGCCCCGGCGGTGAGCGGCGACTGCTTCCGCGTGCCCCGGATCCAGTCGTGACCGCCGGCCTCGATCCCCTGCGCCTGACGGCGCGCGAGGCGCGCCGCCTGCTGACCGACGGCGAGCTCGCGGCCTCTGAGCTCACCAAGACCTACCTCGACCAGATCGAGCGCGTCGAAGACAGGGTCCACGCCTTCATCCAGGTGACGGCCGACAACGCCGCCAAGTACGCGACCGAGATCGACCAGGAGGCCGGCGCCACGCGCGGCGCCCTGGCCGGCCTGCCCACGGCCATCAAGGACAACATGGTGACCGAGGGCGTGACCACGACCTGCGGCTCGCGCATCCTGGGCAACTACCAGCCCGTCTACACGGCGACGGCCGTGCGCCGCATCTGGGGCGACCACATCGTCATGCTGGGCAAGGCCAACATGGACGAGTTCGCGATGGGCTCTTCGACCGAGAACTCGGCCTTCGGGCCCACCCACAACCCCTGGGACCTGAGCACGGTGCCCGGCGGCTCCTCCGGCGGCTCCGCCGCCGCGGTCGCCGCCGGCGAGGCGCTCTGGGCTCTGGGCTCCGACACCGGCGGCTCAGTCCGCCAGCCCGCTGCCCTGTGCGGCGTGGTGGGCATGAAGCCCACCTACGGCGCCGTGTCGCGCTACGGCCTCATCGCCTTCGCGAGCTCGCTCGACCAGATCGGCCCGCTCACGCGCACCGTCTACGACTGCGCGCTGCTGCTGCGCCGCATCGCCGGGCACGACCCCTGCGACTCGACCTCGGTGGCCCTGCCCGGCGAGATCGAGCTGCCCGGCGCCGAGCGTCTCGAGGGGCTGCGCTTCGGCATTCCCACCGAGTACGTCGCTCGCGGCATCGAGCCCGGGGTCATGGCCCGTTTCGAGAAGACGCTGACCCTGATCGAGGAGCTCGGCGGCACCTGCGTCGAGATCAGCCTGCCGCACACCGCCTACGCCCTGCCGGCCTACTACATCATCGCGCCGGCCGAGGCGAGCGCGAACCTGGCCCGCTTCGACGGCGTGCGCTACGGCTTCCGCGCGGCCGGCGCCGACGACCTCACCGAGATGTACGAAGCGACGCGCGGCGAGGGCTTCGGCGCCGAGGTCAAGCGGCGCATCATGATCGGCACGTATGCGCTCTCGTCGGGCTACTACCAGGCCTACTACGGCCAGGCGCAGCGGGTGCGCACGCTGGTGCGGCGCGACTTCGACACCGCCTTCGCCCAGGTCGACCTGATCGTCTCGCCGACCTCGCCCACGGTCGCCTTCGGCCTG
>DATIYD010000201.1:0-9418 GCA_035517975.1 Thermoleophilia bacterium
CCCTCTTGCCGGGTCAGTGAGTCTCGGCTTGCCCGCCCACCCGGCAGGCAAGCTCGCACATCCTGCAGTACTTGACACCGTATCGGCTCGCTCCGTCGACTTGCGGCATCGCGAGGACCGCCTCTTCGAACGCATTCATCGTCGAGGCCAGGGCCTCGCCCTCTTCGTCGCTCGCCGCCATCGTCCTGGCGGCGTCCCGGACGTCCCGCGACATCTTGGTGTTACAGGTCACCCGGTCATACGTCCCGTTGACGCCCGGCAGAATCGACAGTCCGAGTTGAGAAGACGAGTAGGCGGTGCGGTCGAAAGCTTGCACAGGGCACGCCGTGCGGCACGGCTGCGGGCAGCCTTCGCAGGGGTCGTAGTCGACTGGACCGGTGGCCTTCGCCGTGCGGTCCATGAGCAGCGCCCGCCAGCGGATGCGCGGGCCGTACTGCGGTGTGATGACGAGGTTGTTCATGCCGACGCATCCCAGGCCGGCCAGCACGGCTGAGTCCTTCAGGAAGATCCCCGTGCTCTCGATGAAGTAGGGAGGCCTGTAGCTCGTGACCGAGCAGGTCTCGTCGAGCCACTCGGAGAGCTCTTTGGTGACGCGGATGAGGATGCGGTTGCCGGGCGTCCCCTTGCCGTCATACCAGTCGAGCTCCGGTCGCTCGACAGGGTGCTCGATCCCGATCACGACGGCGGAGACGGCGTCGGCCGGCCAGTCCACCTCATGATGCAGGGCCTCTTCCGGCGCGTCCTGCCAGGGAACGTCGGGATCCATGCCGATCTTCGGATAGATGAGATGTGAAGGCGACCTCTTCAAAGCCGCGACGTCGGCGACCCCGGCGACAGACGCCCCGAGCGACCTGGCCTTCTCGATGACAGTGTCTGTGAACTCCGAGTCGGAAAGCATGGTCGCTCGCTCCTTTCGGGGAGGGAGGCGCTCCGCCGCGCCAGCCTCGATGTGCCTGATACACAACCTCTGAAGGCTAGAGAGTCTGCGTTGCCGTCCGGATCGTGACCGAAAGGACGGCGCGCATCCAGCCGAAGGTCGGCTTGAGGGCCTCGAAGTCCGGGCCCGAGTCGGAGAATGCCGCCGTGCCCTCGATGAGAAAGCCTGTGCCGGGACCGTTCTTGCCGGGCACCTTGCTGCTCCCGACCGTGACCAGGATCTCGGGGTTGAACGTGACGTTGGCTTCGGTCCGGTTCATGTAGCCGGCGGGGATCAGCATCCGGCCGTCGCTGGTGAGGCGGACGTAGCTGTTCCAGGTGTTCACCAGGTGCGGGCCGTCCTGGCCAAGGGTGGCGATAGCGACCACACCGTCCTTCTTGAGTACCTCGCGCAGCTTCTCGGGGATCTCCACGAGCGGCTCCTTTCGCGTACGTGCGCAGTCTGGGTCCTGACTCCAAGACCTTGCGCTTCGGCCGCGATGTGACGTGCGGCCGGCTCTTCGCTGCTGGATGAGCTTCCCTCACTGACCTCGCCGTACTCTCAGCCTAGGTCTCGTAGAGCCTGTGCCCCATCTGCGCGAAGTCGTGGCCGGAGAGCGCGGCCAGCTCGCCTGCGAACAGCTCGCTTGCCAGCAGGCCGCGCACCATGCGGATGAAGCGTTCGGTGGCAGGTGTCTTGGCGATGACCAGCGCGAGCCTCTCTGTCTGAAGCGGCCGGAAATCGAGGCCGCGCAGCTGATCGGACACCCGTCTGGTGCCGACGCCCACGTCGGCGCCGCCGCGGGCGATGAGCGTGCCCTGCGCCAGCTCGGACACGACCTCCCGCTCGTAGCCCTCGATGGCGTATGGATCCGCCTCGAGCAGGCGCAGATGCTCGTCTAAGAGCACTCGCGAGCCCGATCCCTTCTCCCTGTTCGCAAGCACGACCGGTCTGCGCACGAGGTCCGACCATTTGCTCAGGCCGAGCGGGTTGCGCCTCTTGACCAGCAGCCCCTGCGAACGTGTGGCCAGGTGCAGGACGACCACAGGGGTGCCCGGGACGAGCCGCTTCACGTACGGCAGGTTGTACGAGTCGCTCGCGCCGTCCCAGAGATGGACGGACGCCGCGTGCACTCTCCCCAGGTAGAGCTCGACGAGCTCCTGGTAGCCGCTCTGATACGAGCGCAGCGCCCGGATGCCGGCGGCCGAGAGGTAGTTCGCCAGCAAGTCGAGGGCCACGTCGCGACCGCCGATGATGTACGCCCCGGAGGCGATCGGATCGCCGTTCCGGCCGACGGCGCGTCGGGCGCGGGCCGGGGGCTGCGTGGAACCGCTCGGCGCCGCGCGGGTGTCGAGCGGTGCGGGCGCGGGCCTCTGACGGGCGCTCCTCGAGGCGTCGATGTAGGTCTGCACGTCCTCCAGGCTGAAGCGCAGCTTGCGCCCGACGTTGTACGAGGGCAGCGTGCCTGCTCTGGCCAGGCCGTAGACGGTGTTCCTGCTGACCTGGAGGATCGATGCGACCTCCTGCGCCGTCAGCACGTCGATCTGCGGGGTGTCGGCCATGCGGCGCTCCTCGGGTCACACTGTCGATGGGGCTCGGGCTCTGAGAGTCGGCCCCCGACGCTCGTCGTTCCCAGCATACTGTAACGAGACGGTGCGAAACGTGACGAGACGAGATGAACTACATCGATTTTCGCGAGATGCGCTTCTCTCAGGCGGATTCGGGGGTAGATCATGGCTGACACGAGGTGCAGACCAGACGGAGGGGTCGGCCGGCGGCAGCCGTTCCAACCCGAACCGGCAGGCAACGACCGGATCGCTGATCGAGGAGGAGAGAAGCTGTGAGACTCTCGGCTCGCAACCAGTTCAAGGGTTCCGTAGATCACGTCACCGAGGGCGCCGTCAACGGCGTCGTCACCATCAGGCTGGGCGCCGACGCCGTGAAGGCCGACATCACGATGGAAGCCATCGAGGACCTGGGCCTCAAGGCCGGCCAGGAAGCGACCGCCGTCATCAAGGCGACCAACGTCCTCGTCGCCGCCGGCAACGAGCACATCGACAGACTCTCCGCCCGCAACCAGTTCTCCGGCACGGTGGAGAAGGTCACCAAAGGTGCGGTGAACGGGCACGTCGTGCTCAAGCTCGCCGACGGCAACCTCCTCACCGCCTCCATCACCAACGACGCCATCGACGAGCTCGGCCTCAAAGAGGGCGTGCCTGCGCTCGGCATCGTCAAGGCGACCGACGTGATGGTGCTCGCCTAGCGATTCCTCGATGCCCTGACGCTTCTCGACAGGCTGACGACTACTCGGCAGGCGCCGGCTCCTGGTAGATGCCGAGCAGGTTGCCGGCAGGGTCGCGAAACCGGGCCGTGATCTCGGGGGCGTCGCCGCCGATCGCCTGCACGATGGTGCCGCCGTGCGCGACGATGGCATCGACCGTCGCGGCGGCGTCGTCGACCATGATGTAGACGAGCAGGCCGGGATCCTCTGTCGAGGCGGAGCGGCCCGCGACCCAGGTGCCGCTGACTTCGCCCGTGGTGTCGTCGAACGCGAGGGCGCCGTCGTCGCGCCGCCGCAGGGTCCAGCCGAAGACCTGCTCGTAGAAGGCGGAGGACAGGCCGCACTCGGCGGCCGGGATCTCGAGGTAGCAGATCTTGCCGTTGGCATGGGGGATGGGCACGGCGCTCCTCTCGTTTTCGGGGGATCTGCCGCTCGCTCGCTGCCGGGCCCGGCTAGGCGCACGGGATGACCGGCTGCTGGCGCGCCCCACCGGTCTTCCCGCACGGCCGATGGCGGATGCCTGTTGGCGCCGGTCAGCCGCCGTTCTCGGGGATCGGCTCGTGCGCGACCTCGACCCGGTTCTTGCCGAGCTCCTTGGCGCGGTAGAGGGCCGCGTCGGCGGCGGCCACCAGGGCGTCGCCGCTCGCACCGTGATCGGGAAATCCGGCGACACCGATGCTCACCGTCACTGCCCGGGGCGGCTCTTCTCGCGCGAACTCCCGACTCTCCACGGCGCGTCGGATACGCTCACCCACCGCCTGGGCCTCCGGCAGCCCGGTGGGGGCGGCGCTCGTGCTTGCGTCGGCCCCCTCGTTGAGGGGAGCCGCGGCGTGTGTGGTGATCCGGTCGCGCAGGCGGCGTCCCGCTGCGGCCGCGCCGGCGGCGCTCGTGCTGGGCAGGATGACGGCGAACTCCTCACCGCCGTAGCGGGCCACGACGTCGACCGGCTGCCTGGTCTCGGTCGTGAGCATGCCGGCCAGGGCTCGCAGAAGGGCGTCTCCGGCCGGGTGTCCGAACCGGTCGTTGAAGAGCTTGAAGTCGTCGATGTCGATCATGAGCAGGGAGAGCGGCAGCTCATAGCGCAGGGCGCGCTTCGTCTCTCGGGCGAGACATTCATAGAAGTGCCGGTGGTTGTACAGGCCGGTCAACCCGTCGGTGATGGCGATCAGCTCGACCCGGCCGTACAGCCGGGCGTTCTCGATGGCCGCCGCGGCCTGGTTGGCGACGAGCTGCAGGATCTCGAGCTCGTCCCCAGCGAACGCTCGCGCCGGCTCGCTGGCTATCTCGAGCAGGCCGAGGAGTCGCTGGCCCGAGAACAACGGTACGACCACCCGGCCCGCCGACCTCGCCGGCGACTGCGTCGGACGGCGTCGGCGGACCGCCTCCCGGGCGAGGCCCTTGAGCGAGGCCTGACGCCGACCCGGCTCGTTCACGCGCACCGTCGTCGCGCAGGTTCGCCCCGGAAAGAGCGTGCGCAGCCCGGCCTCGAGCCGCTCGACGATCTGGCCCGCGTCGAGCGAGGTCGTCAGCGTCTGGCTGATGTCGACGAGATGCACGAGCCGCTCGTTGCGCCGCTCGGTGGCGCGGTACTGGCGCGCGTTGTTGATGGCGATGGCGGCATGCTCGCCGAGCGCCCGCACGAACTCGATCTCCTCGGCCGTGAAGTGACGCTCGCGGTCGAGCTGGGCGACCTCGAGCAGACCGACGGGGCGGCCTTCGATCAGCAGCGGCACGCTGAGCAGCGTCTGCTGTCCCCACTCCGTCATGGAGGCGCGCGCGGAGGGGGGGAGGTCGTCGTCGGAAAGGTTCTCTTCGACGATGACGCCCCGCTTCAGGATCTCGCGGTCCTCGGGGAAGTCGTCGAGCGGGAACACCGTGCCCAGCTCCTGGGCCTGCGGGCCGTGGACACGTTCGACCATCGCCTGCCAGGCGATGGCGTCTTCATCGGGAAGGTACTCGTAGATGTAGCAGACGTCGGCCTGCAGCGCGTCGGTGGCCGTCTGGGCGACGCGGGCCAGGACGTCTTCGACGACGAGCGTCGACGAGACGACGCGGCTGGCCGAGAGCAGCGAGGCGAGGCGGCGGTTGCGATCGTCGCTGGCGCGTCGCAGGCGCGCGTTCTCGATCGAGGCCGCCGAGAGCGCCGCGAGCGAGCTCGCAAGCTCGACCTCCTCCGGCGTGAAGTGGTGCACGCGCCGCTTCTCGTTGAGCTCGAGACAGCCGATCACGTCGTCCTGGGAGACCAGCGGCACGAGCAGGCAGCTTTTGGCCCCGTGGCATTCCATGCGCTCCCGGTCGGCGGGCGCCAGATCGCGGTCGTCGATGTGGTCGGCCACAACCTGGCGTTCACAGAGGACCCGCCGGAAGGTCGGCTGCGAAGCGAGCGGCAGGGTAGAGCCGACCCAATCCGAGTCGGCGGCGGGGTCAGGCTCGCGCGCCCACAGCGCGAGAGCCACGGCCTCGGCGTCTTCTGGGCGGTACTCGTAGAGGCGGCACTCCGAGAGGCGCAGCGTCTCGGTGGTCCACCGGGCGACGCTCGCCAGAGCGTCGTCGACGGGTCTGGTGGTGACGGCGGTGCTCTGCGCGATCCCGACGGACGGCTTCCTGGCAGACATCACTCCCCCCTGCGTGAGTCACGACGAGCATATGCTTCGGGGGGCGAGAGGTGAACAGCGCGGACGACTTTTGGCACGGTCCGCCCACTTCCTTTGCGGCGCGGGCGCTCGAAGCCGACGGCGGCGCCTAGAAGTCGATCGGCAGGATGAGGTCGGTCTCGAGGGCCGCCACGAACTTGGCGGCCTCTTCTTCGAAGTGCCGCCTCACGAGCTGGTCGGCCTGGCGGGCGAGGCGCTCGGTGCCTTCGTAGAGGGCGCGATTGAGGCGCTCGACCTCTTCGCGGCTGAGTGTGACGGAGCGCACGGTCTCGCAGTTGGGGCAGCGCAGCGTGATACGCCACGCGGCCGCGGCGACGCGCTGCCATTCGGTGGGATGCACGAGCCGCGAGCCGCACAGCGGGCAGACATGAGCATCGCGCGACGCGTTGGGCGGTGGCACCGTGACCGGGCAGCCGAGGCCCGCCGCGTGCTCGAAGTCGTGCTCGAAGACGAGCATGTCGCGTTCGGTGCCGTCGGGGAAGATGAACCGCTCGATGTCGCAGTCGCCCATGGCCAGGCCCTCGTGTCGGTGCCGCCCCGTCGCCGCGGGCGGTCTGTAGCGTCTGTATCGGCCGCCCTGGGGTGCGGCTTGACAGTCCTTGCGCGGGGGGCCTCGGGGCACCGCCAAAGACCGGGCCGCCCGAGGCCATGCGGTATACTTCCGACTCCCGAAACTCGAGTGGCGAGGAGCGACCGCGGTGAGCCAGCCGAACAGCCTCGATCCCGACTCGGGCCGCACCGATCTGCGCGCCCGGCCGATCGGCATGTTCGACTCGGGCATCGGCGGTCTGACCGTGCTGCACGAGTGTCTGGTCGCCATGCCGTCTGAGGATTTCGTCTACGTCGGCGACACGGCGCGCTTTCCCTATGGTCCCAAGAGCCAGGACGAACTGCGCCTCTTTGCCCGTCAGATCGCGACCTTCCTGGACGAATCCGGGGTCAAGCTCCTCGTCGTGGCCTGCTACTCGGCCACGGCGGCGGCCCTGCCCGCGTTGCAGGAGCAGTTCTCGACCCCGATCGTCGGCGTCGTCCTGCCGGGCGCCCGGGCCGCCGTGCAGACGTCGCGCTACCGGCGCATCGGCGTGCTGGCCACCGAGGCCACCGTGGCCAGCGGCAGTTACGTGCGCGCCATCGGCGCCCTCGACGGCGGCGCCGAGGTCATCCAGCAGGCCTGCCCGGGCCTGGCCGCCTTCATCCAGGAGGGCGACGTGGCCAGCCACGAGATCGTGGCCGCCGTACGCGAGTTCACGGCGCCGCTCAAGGAGCGGCGCCCCGACGTCGTGATCATGGGCTGCACGCACTACCCGCTGATCGCGCCCATGCTGCAGCGCCACCTGGGCCGCGACGTCACGCTCGTCAATCCGGCCGCCGAGATCGCCCGCGAGGTGGCCGAGGTGCTCGCGCGGCAGGATATCGAGAGCGACGCCGAACGCATGGGCTCGTACCGGTTCTACTGCACCGGCGGGACCGACGCGTTTCGCGCCGTGGGTGCCCGCTTTTTGCAGATGCCGCTCGACGACGTCGAGCAGATCGGGCTCGAGCGCCTGGCCGCGATGGTCGACCGTGACCACACGCCTGCTCGTCCGCGGTAGCCTCTACGCCGCCGCCTACGTCGTCCTGACGCTGATCGCCGGCGCCTTCGGTCTCGCCTCAGGCCAGGTGCAGTTCCGTATCTCCGAGGCCTTGCTGCCCTTCGCGTGCGTCGATCCGGCCGCCGTCGTGGGCCTGACGGTCGGCACCGCGATCGCCAACGGCCTGACCAGCTCCCTCGGCCTGGCCGACGTCGTCTTCGGCTCGCTCTTCACGCTGGTGGCGGCGCTCATCATGTGGCAAGTCGGGCCGCGCGTGGTAGCCTTGGCGGCGCCGGTGGTCGTCAACGCGTTCGGCGTCGGCGCCGAGCTTGCGCTGATCCTGCACCTGCCGTTCTGGCCGAGTGTCGGCTTCGTGGCGCTCGGCGAAGCCGTCGTGCTGTTCAGCGGCGGCCTCGTGGTGCTGAGCCTGATCCGCACGCACGGCGCGCTCTTCGGCCTCGCGCCGCGCCACCGCAGTGGCCGGCGAGCCTTGTCCAGACCGCAGAAGAGGTGACCAGGTGAGACTCGGCAGACGACCCGATGAGCTGCGACCCCTGACCATGGAGCGCGATGTCGCCAAGTTCGCCGACGGCTCGGTGCTCGTGCGTCTGGGCGACACCCACGTGCTGTGCACGGCCAAGTCGGTCGACGGCGTGCCCGGTTGGCGGCGCGGCAGCGGCAGCGGCTGGCTGACCGCCGAATACAGCATGCTGCCCGCGGCCACCAGCGACCGCACGCCGCGTGAGGCGGTGCGCGGCAAGCAGGCCGGCCGCACCCAGGAGATCCAGCGGCTCATCGGCCGCAGCCTGCGCGCGGTGGTCGACCTCGGCTCGATCGGCGAACGCACGCTCTACCTAGACTGTGACGTGCTGCAGGCCGACGGCGGCACGCGCACGGCCTCGATCTCGGGCGCCTACGCCGCCCTCGTCATCGCCCTGCAGAAGCTGCAGCCGGTGGCGCGCTGGCCGCGCCTGCCGCTCTTCGAAGACGTGGCCGCCGTATCGGTCGGTGTGGTCGACGGCGAGGCGCGCCTCGACCTCGACTACGAAGAGGATGCCGCCGCCTCGCTCGACATGAACGTCGTGCTCACCGGCGAGGGCCGTCTGGTCGAGGTCCAGGCGACGGCCGAGGGCGAGCCCTTCCCGCGCGAGACCCTCGATCGCCTGCTCGACCTGGCTGCCGGCGGCGCGGCCCGTATCGCGGCCGTGCAACAAGCGACGATCGCCGGGGTCGCTTCGCGGCCCGGCGCCGGCGACGCACCGCCCGAGGGCGGGCCCGGCGACGCCGGCGGCCCGCCGTCCCGAGGCGGTGCCGGCGAGGGCGCGCGCTGATGCGCTTCGTCCTTGCCAGTCGCAACCGGCACAAGCTCGACGAGTACCGCGCGATCCTCGCACCGCACGAGGTCGAGGCCATGCCGGCCGGTGTGGAACTGCCGCCCGAGGGCGTGACCTCGTTCGAGGACAACGCGCGGGTCAAGGCCCAAGCCTTGGCCCGCGCCCTCGAAAGCGGCGTCGACGATGCCGACCAGGCCGTCGTCGTGGCCGACGACTCGGGCATAGAGGTCGCCGTGCTGGGCGGCGCGCCGGGGGTGATCTCGGCCCGCTACGCCGGCCGCGAGGGCGACGACCAGGCCAACAACCGCCGTCTGCTCACCGAGCTTGCCGCCCTGCCCGGCGAGCACGACCGGGCCGCCCGCTTCGTCTGCGCGATCGCCTTCGTCGCACCCGGCGCCGCCGGGGCGGAAATCGTGCGCGGGGAGTGGCCGGGCGCCATCGCCCCGGCGCCGCGCGGCGTGTCGGGGTTTGGCTACGACCCGCTCTTCGTGCCCGCCGGCTCGCGGCTCACCGTGGCTCAGATGACCGAGGCCGACAAGAACGCCCAGAGTCACCGGGCCCGCGCGGCTCGGGCGCTGCTCGCCCGGCTGGCCGGAGACGGCCTGCCGTGAGCGGCGCGGCGGCCAACGAGCTCGGCGGCGTCGCGCGCAAGACGCGCGCCG
>DATIYD010000202.1:0-3777 GCA_035517975.1 Thermoleophilia bacterium
CCGCCGCCACCGCCGAGCGGGCCTCGGCGCCTGCCGCCGCGACCGCCGAGCTGGCCTCGGCGCCTGCCGCCGCGACCGCCGAGCGGGCCTCGGCGCGGTCAGCAGCCTCCGCCGTACCGCGCCTGCCTGCCCTGCCGGCCGTCCTGCCGTCCACGGCGTCGCGTCCGCTGGCCGCCGCTGCCGCGGCGCGCCTGGGTCTGCCGGCGGGCCTGCCCGTCCGCCTGGGCGGCGCCGACTCGGTCCTTGGTTGCCTGGGGCTCGGCGTCGACCGGCCGGGCGGCGTCGCCTGCATCGCCGGTACGAGCACCGTGCTGCTCGGCGTCGCCGATCGTCTCGTGATCGATCCCCAGCACCGCTACCTGATCACGCCGCTCGCCGGCCTCGACGGCTGGGGCTTCGAGATGGACCTGCTCACGACCGGCAGCGCGTTCCACTGGCTGGCCGGACTCCTGGGCGCGGCCGGCGGCGACGAGACGGCCCTCATGGCCCTGGCCGCGAGCGTCGAGCCCGGCGCGGCCGGTCTTTCGTTCCTGCCCTACCTGGCGCCCGGCGAGCAGGGCGCCCTGTGGGACCCGGAGCTCTCGGGCGCCCTGATGGGGCTGAGCCTCGGTCACGGCGCCGCCGAGGTGGCCCGCGCCCTGGTCGACGGCGTCGTCCTCGAGACGCGCCGCTGCCTCGCGGTCCTCGACGAGGCAGGCCTGCCGCGCGGGCCGGTGCGTGTCGCCGGTGGCAGCGGGGTCGATGCGACCTTCCGCCGGCAGCTCGCCGACGCCTGCCGGCGTGAGGTCGCCTACGCCGCCGACGGCGAGACCGCCTACTCGGCGATCGGTGCGGCGGCGCTGGCGGCCGCGGCCGGCGGCCGCGGCCGCTCCGCCGCTGGTGCGGCCGGCGGCCACTCCGTCGCTATGCCGGTCGCCCTCGAGACGGTGACGCCGGCCGAGACCGAGTCGGTCCGCTGGGACACGTTGTGGCGGCGCCACGAGGCTGCGCTGGCCGCCGTGCGGACCACGCACGTCGATGCGACCCGGCCGTAGACGGGTGCGGGTCGCACGCTTCAACGCGGCCGAGCCGTAGCCGAGTGCGGGCGCGGCGAGCCTAGCATCTGCCCGGCGGTGGTACCGTTGCGCCATGGCAGCTGATCATCCGGCCCAGGCACGGTCCGAGACCGAGCTCCAGCGCCACCGGCGGCGCGTCCTCGCGCTGGCTTCGATCGGCATCTTCATGACGCCGCTCGACGGCAGCATCGTGTCGGTGGCCCTGAAACCCATCGGCAGAAGCCTGCACCTGAGCTACAGCGAGGCCATCTGGGTGCAGGCCGCCTATCTGCTCGCCATCAGCGTCTGCCTGATCCCCTTCGGCCGGCTGGCCGACGACCACGGCCGCACGCGGTTCTTCCTGATGGGGGTGGTCGTGTTCACCACGGGCTCAGTGGTCGCCGGACTTGCCCCCGACGCCGCCGTGCTGCTGGGCGCGCGCGTCGTGCAGGGTGCCGGCGGCGCCCTGCTCTCCGCGACGGCGGCCGCCATGGTCACCGCTGCCTACCCTCCATCGAAACGCGGCCGCGCCCTCGGCTTCATGACGATGTGGGTCTACATCGGGCTCACGGTCGGTCCGCTGCTCGGTGGCCTGATCGTCCAGCACCTCACCTTCCCGGCGCCCGGCGACAGCTGGCGCTGGATCTTCTACGTGAACATCCCGATCGGCGTCACTACCCTGGCGGCCGGCTGGTCGCTGCTGGCCGTGGAGCGGCGAGACAGGGAGCACGGGCACCGGCCGCCGGCGCGATCCTTCGATACGGCCGGCGCCATCTTGCTGGGTCTTATGTTGGCGGCCTTCATCGTGCCGCTCACGTTCGGCTTCGGCTGGGGCTGGACCTCGCCGGCGGCGCTCGGGCTGCTGGCCGGCGCCGCGCTCGCCGGCGTGGCCTTTGTGGTCATCGAGAGCCGCGTGGCCGACCCGATGCTCGACCTCGATTTGCTGCGCCACAACCGCCTCTTCGCCACCGCCAACCTCGCGGCCCTGCTGAACTACGCGGCCATGAACGCCGTCACCGTGCTCACAGCCGTGTTCCTGGAGGTCGTGCAGCACCGGTCTGCTCAGACCGCCGGCCTGCTCCTGATCTCGCAGCCCATCATCATGGCGGGACTGTCCGAGCCGGCCGGGCGCCTTTCTGACCGCATCGGCACCCGCTTCTTGTCGAGCGGCGGCATGATCGTCATCACCGGCGGGCTCGTCCTGCTGGCGACTATGCCCGAGACCGCCTCGAACGGACGCGTGGCGGCGGCGCTCGCGGTCGTCGGCCTCGGCATGGCCGCGTTCAGCGCTCCCAACACCTCGGCGGTGATGGGCTCGGTCGACCGTACCCAGCTCGGCGTTGCTGCTTCGTTTCTCAGCACCATGAGGTTCACCGGGCAGGCGATCTCGGTGGCCCTGCTCGGCGGCATCGCGGGCTCGCAGCTGGGCGCCGTCGGCGGACGCGTCATCTTTCTGGGCGCGCGGGCCGTCGATTCGGCCGGCCTCTACGCGAGCGGCTATCGGCTCGCCATGATCGTCGCCGCCGCGCTGGCCCTGGTCGGCGGCCTGATCTCACTGACGCGACCCGCGGCGGCGGGGCAGGGCCAGCATGCGCGCGAACCGTCGTCGGCGGTGGGGCACGGCGAGCAGGCCCGCGGGCGACCGCCTGCCTCGCACGACAGGCAGGCGCGCGGGGAATCATCGAACTGAGTGCATCTCTTCGAGCGCCGTCCTGAAGACGGCGACGACCGCGCGAAAGGGACGACCCGTGCGTGCCGATGAGGCCGAAAACAGACCAGCGAGCGATGGGGCGGAGCTGGAACACGACGGTGAGGCAGAGCGGGATCGCGCCGATGGGCCCGGCCCGGAACGCGCCGTAGGGCGCGTGACGGGCGCCGGTGCCGATCGGGCGGCCGTTCGGCCGGCGTCGCCCGGCGAGACCGAAGCTGCGCTGGCCCGTTCGGCAGCGGCCCGGGCAGCGGCCGCCCGTCTCGTCGCCGGCACGACGATCGGACTCGGGTCCGGTCGCGCCGTGGTCGCGGTGATCGAGGAGGCCGCGCGCCGCTGGCCCGAAGGGCCGCCCCTGCTGGCGGCGGTCGCGTCGTCTGCGACCGACCACCTGGCGCGCGCCGCCGGTTTCGCGGTGGTCTCGCTCGACGATCTCGACCTCAAGCGCGGCGCTCTCGACCGTGCGAGCCCGGCTGCCCTGCTCGACCTCGTGATCGACGGGGCCGACGAGGTCGATCCGCGGCTCGACCTTCTGAAGGGCGGCGGCGGCGCCCTGCTGCGCGAGCGGCTGCTCGCCGCCGCCGCCGCCCGGCTGCTCATCGTCGTCGAGGACGAGAAGCTCGTCGATCGCCTGGGAGACCGGCACGCGCTGCCCGTCGAGATCGTGCGCTTCGGCTGGCGTCAGACCCGGCGACGCATCCTCGAGCTCTTGCCGGCCGCGCGCCTGCGCCAGGGAGGCGATGGCCGCGCGTTCGTGACCGACGAGGGCCACTTCATCGTCGACTGTGACCTGCCGGCCGGTGGCGAGGATCCGTCGGCCGGTAGCGACGACCTGCCGGCCCTCGCCGCCGCCCTCAAGGCCCTGCCCGGCGTGGTCGACCACGGCCTCTTCTTCGGCATGGCCGACGAGGTCCTGGTCGGTCACCCCGACGGCAGCGTCGAGGCACGGGTGCGTAGCGCCTGAGCTCGTCCAGGTCGGGTTACGAACCACCCGCCACGCGGTAAACGAGAGGTAAACTATCCGGCTTATAGGTC
>DATIYD010000203.1:0-3193 GCA_035517975.1 Thermoleophilia bacterium
GGCGTTGTTGTTGACCACGAGGGCATCGGCCGCGCCGGTCAGCGCGCAGAGCGCGTCGTGCATGTGACGCTGGCGCGTGGCGCGCTCGCCGCTGCCCAGGTCGATCTCGAGATCGGTGTACGAGCCGGCCGCCAGGGCGACGGCCGCGCGCGCCTCGTCGGGCAGCACGGAGCGCCCGAGGTTGGTGTGGGCCACGACGCCGGTGGCGTTGATCACCGCGCGCAGCGAGGGCGTGACGGCGGCCGTCACCAGGCGTTCGACCCAGGGTACGAGGTGGGCCGGCGTGAGGGCGGCGGCGTCGGCCTGACGCCCACCGTCGAGGATCTCGCGGCGCAGACGCTCGATGACGGTGCGCACCGCCTGGACGACGACGTCGCGCGGATAGGTCTCGGCCAGGGCCGCGACGGCCGGTTCGCGCAGCACCTCGTCGACGGCGGCCAGGCCGCGCAGCGACTCGTTGCGCTCGGCCTTGGAGGGCGCGCCGGCGCCGCGTGCCCGTCGCGGCGTGCTCACCGCCGCTCCGTCCCGCCGACCGGACGGCGCCGGTTGCTCACAACAGCGCCATCCTGCCGACCGGCCCCTGCACGACCTGACCGATCGTCCAGCCGCGCCCGCCGCCGTCATGGAGCTCGGCGAGCAGCCGCTCGAGGTGCTCGGGAGCCACGGCGACGAGCAGTCCGCCCGAGGTCTGGGGATCGACCAGGGCGAGGGTCTCGGGCGTGTCGAGGGCGAGGCCGCTCACGTGCGGCGCGAGGTAGTCGCGGTTGGCCCGCAGACCGCCGGCGTAGACCTGGTCGGCGATCAGCTCGTGCACCCCGGCGTGCACCGGTACGTCCTCGACGGCCACCTCGGCGGCCACGCCGCTCGCCTCGAGCATCTCGCGCAGGTGGCCGAGCAGGCCGAACCCGGTGACGTCGGTGCAGGCGTGGGCGCCGGCCGCCTTCATGGCCCGCGCGGCGCCGGCGTTGAGCGTGGCGGCCTCTTCGATCGCCGGCAGCATCTCGTCTTCGCGCACCACGTCACGCTTGAGGGCCGAAGCCAGCACGCCGATGCCGAGGCGCTTGGTGAGCACCAGACGATCGCCGGCGTGCGCGCCCGAGTTGTAGACGATCTCGTCGAGCATGCCCATGCCGGTCACCGCCAGGCCGTACTTGGGCTCGGCGTCGTCGATGGAGTGCCCACCGGCCAGCACGGCGCCGGCCTCGGTGACCTTCTCGGCACCGCCGCGTAGCACGGCGGCCAGCGTCTCGGGGCTCAGGCCGGCCGGCCAGGCCAGCAGGTTGAGCGCCGACAGGGGCGTCGCCCCCATGGCGTAGACGTCGGAGAGCGCGTTGGCGGCCGCGACGCGGCCGAACCACTCGCCGCTGTCGACGATGGGCGTGAAGAAGTCGACCGTCTGCACGAGGCAGCGGCCGTCGCCCAGGTCGATCACGGCGGCGTCGTCGCGCGTGTCGAGCAGGCGCGCGAGCTCCGGCGTGGCGCGGGGCAACGCGGCGAGCATGGCGTCGAGGTCACACGGACCCATCTTCGACGCTCAACCGCTCTTTGCCGAATACTGTGTCAGCCTGATCTTGTCGGTCATGCTCCTACGATATACCGAGCGCCGACGCAAGGCGCCGCTTGCGCGCTCTCTTTCGGCGCCGTCCGTTGCAGGTACACTAGACAAAGTGCACCGCAGACTCCTCCTCATCGACATCATCGCTGCCATCATCGTGGTCGGCGGCATCGTGGCCGTCGTCGTGGTCGTGCTCGGCCGCAACAAGGGCCCGGCGCCGACGCCGTTCCCCACGGCCCAGATCGGCCAGCAGGCGCAGCCCTCGCCGTCGGCGACCACCGGCCCCGCTGCGCTGGCGCTGGGCAACTGGCCGACCTACGGCTACGACGACGCGCGCACCCGCTACAACCCGCTCATCCGTCTCAAGCCGCCGTACCGCACCAAGTGGCGCTACAGCGCCCACCAGCTCCTCGAGTTCCCGCCGTCGATCTACGGCAACGACCTCTACTTCTGCACGCAGCACGGCTGGGTGGTCGCCCTGCGAGCGGGCAATGGCCACCGCATTTGGCGCCATCGCGAGCCGCCCGGCACGCTCTTTGCCTCGACACCGACCGTCGATGCCGGGTCGGTCTACGTCACCTCTCTCGGCGGGCGTTTCGACGTGCTGAGCCGCAAGACCGGCAAGCGCGAGTGGGGGCTCAGCGGCATCGGCCGCACCGAGTCGTCGCCGCTCGTCTGGCGCGACCGCGTGTTCTTCGGCTCCGAGGACGGCCACGTCTACGCCATGAGCCTGAAGACCCACAAGCTGGTCTGGCGCTTCCGCACGGGCGGCGCCGTGAAGGCCGCCCCGGCCGAGCTCGACGGGCGCATCGTCGTGGGCGCCTATGACGGCGCCGTCTACTGCCTGAGCTACAACGGCCGGCTGCTCTGGCGGCGCTCCACCGGCGGGGTGCTCTCGTCGAACCAGTTCTACGCCACCGCCGCTCTGGCCTATGACACCGCCTACATCGGCGGTACGGGCGGCGGCATCTACGCCTTCGACCTGCACAACGGCGGCCTTCGCTGGTCGTATCCGACCGGCGGTTACGTGTACTCCTCGCCCGCGGTGTGGCGCAACATGGTCTTCGAGGGCAGCTACGACAACTACTTCTACGCGCTGAACGCCGTGACCGGCCACCTCGTCTGGCGTTTCTACGCGGGCGGTCACATCTCGGGCGCGCCGACCGTGATCCACGGCATCGTCTACGTGTCGAGCTTCGCGCAACGCACCTGGGGCCTGAACGCCCGCACGGGCAAGGTCGTCTGGACGTACCCCGACGGCAAGTACTCGCCGGTGACGGCCGATCGCAAGACGTTGTACCTGAACGGCTACCGCACGCTGTACGCCCTGACGCCCGTCAAGCGGTAGGCGCGCGGCAAGCCAACGCCTGCCTGAGCGTCGTAGAGCGAGCTCGCCTCGAGGCCGGCCCGGGCACCGCCGGCAGGTCGTCGAGCGAGCCTGCCTCAGGCCAGGCCGAGCACCGCCGGCAGCTCCTCGAGCGACGCGATCACGGGAGCGCGCGCGTCGCCGCGCAAGGTGCGCGAGCGCCCCGCGCGATCGATCAGCACGGCGCGGGCGAGGCCCGCGGCCAGGGCGCCCTCGACGTCGTCATGCCGGGAATCGCCGACCATGACGGCCTCGGCGGCGGCGGCGCCGAC
>DATIYD010000204.1:0-2120 GCA_035517975.1 Thermoleophilia bacterium
GACAGGGCGCTGATCCACGCCGTGTGCGCGGGCCGCGCGGCGATGGCCGTGACGAGAGGCGGCACGATGAGCAAGCCGACGAAGACCTTGGCCGGCGGCGAGACGACGTCGAGCGCGAGCACCGCGGCCCAGAGGACGAGCGCGATCCAGAGAATGCGTCTTTCGTTGCCAGTCGGCAGGCTCGCCGCCATCGGGCCCCTCAGGGTGGGGGTGCCATACGGCGGGAAAAAGGTCGCAATCCCCGTGCCGCAGTCAGGATTCGGCGTGCCGGTGGGCGGCGGTTGTGCGGAAATGACGCGACGGCATAGCTTACGGCGTTCGGAGGGCTAGACCTAATTGGCAAGGCAGCGGTCTTGAAAACCGCCGGGCGCAAGCCCTTGGGGGTTCGAGTCCCCCGCCCTCCGCTCCCCACGGCAACGAGTCAGCCCAGCTCGCACTCGGACCGGGCGCCGTAGCCGAACCGGCGTCAGACTTCTAGGGCTTCTTCGCCGAGGCCGATGCACGCGGTAGCTCGAAGATCCGCTTCCACCACGGCCCCCGTCGCGACAGCATGCGCTCCCGCTCGTACAGGGCCAGGAACACGAGCAGGAGCAACACGGGATACGCGGCGGTGAGGTAGAGCGGATCGACGGCGGGAAACGAGGTGACGTCGATGTAAGCGAGCATCACCAGACGAGCCAGCAGCGCCGCCAGCAGGCCCGCTTGAACGACCGAGATGGCCGAGATGCGGCGCCTGCGGACCGCCTCGACGGCTTGGACGATGAGGGAATACAAGGCGAGCACCACCAGGATGGGCATGACGGCTCGATAGAGCCCCAACACTCGATTGAGCACCCCCACCTTCTCGGCGTCGCGCGGCGCTGCGACGCCCAGCGTCCCGAGCGGCGCGATCCGATCGTGGGTCAGCTCACGATACAGCGCTTGCGTGCTGTCGTTGCCCTCGCTCGGCGCGGGGTCGGCCGCCATGCCGCCGAAGGTGGCCGTCAACAGCGCCGCCCTGGCGAGGGCCTTCGGCATGGCCTTGCCATACTCCGGCGTCCAGGGCGGCATCATCGACGCCCGCGCAGGCAGGCAGTCCAGCGTTCCCGCCCGGCATGCGTTGTCCACCTCCTTGGCGAGCTGGCGATAGAAGGCCATCGCCTTCCTGCCGTCGTCGTAGTAGCCGGCGCGCGCGACCGCCTGGCGGAACGCCCACATGAACCACCCGCCCCCGAGTTCGCCGGCCTTGAGGTCGGGCCATTCCTTGCGCGGGCCCGGGCCCCAGGCGTTGGCGCCCGGCCTGTCGAACTGGGCCTCGAGGGTCGCGAAGGCCGGGCTCACTCGATAGATGAGGTCGCGCGTCTCTCTGCTGACCAGCACGTGCGGCACGACGTGCTTCGGTTTGACCCGGGTCAACGCACCGTAGGCGGCCAGGAAATCGTGCGACTTCACCTCGACCGTCACCGCAACCCCGTAGTGTGCCCGGTTGATGAGCGCGACGACGCCGTCGCTGCACGGGATCGCCAGCAGGGGCATCACGCACGCGAGCGCCAGGGCCCACCCCCCGGGAGCGCGCGTCCACCACTGCCTGGCACAAACGAAGGCGGCCACCGCCGCCAGAAATGGCAGGAGCCACGGGCCCTCCTCGCGCGTCTGCCAGAATGCGGCCAACGATAGCGTGGAGAGCAGCAACCAGGGCTCCAAGGCGCGCCACGATCCGACTCTCGCGCGAAGCAGGGTGCCGACGAAACCGGCAATCACCAGCAACGTCAGCGCCGGGTAGATCCCCTCCCGCACCACCCGCAGCACCTGGGCCGTGTAGGTGCCCGGATCGAACCACAGCAGTGCGCCCAGGACGAGCAGCCGCCGCGGCCCGTACCCCATGGGTCGAAGCGCGCCGAGCAAGGCCAGGACCGCGAGCAGGTAGAGCAGATGCTGGGAGAGCAGCAGCGGGATTCCCAGTCGAACAACGAGCGCGACCCAGATGGGATAGAAGCACCCTTTGGCCAGCGTGAGCTCGCTGTACGCGCCGAGCCAGGTGCCGGCAAGCAGGTCGTGAGCCAGGTTCAAGAACAGCCGGTCGTCGAGCGTGGCCCAACCCATGGCGATGATGGGCTGTGCCGAGACCAGCCACAGCTTCA
>DATIYD010000205.1:0-4985 GCA_035517975.1 Thermoleophilia bacterium
TGGCGCGATCGCCCACCAGACGGGCCACGATCGGGCTCGCGACCGCGCCGTGGCGCGGCCATCTCGTGCCCAGCGGGAGCGAGGGGCCGCCCTTGGCCACGGCCACCGACAGTTCGCCCTCCATGCGGTCCCAGAGCAGCACGATGAGCCTGTCGGCGCCGACGGCGTCGATCAGCAACTCGGCGAGACGGTCGAGCACCGTCTCGATCTGCATCGACGACGACAGCGCCTCGGCGGCCCGCAGCAGGGTGTTGGTGAAGCCGAGCTCGGCCGAGGTGCGGCGCTCGCTGTCGCGCAGGGCGGCCTCGGCCCGTGCCTGCTCGTCGCGAGAGCGAACGATGATCTGCACCGCCGGCACGCCGGCGTATTCGATGCCGGTGCCGGTCACCTCGACGTCGACAGGGTCGCCGTCGAGACGCAGCCAGCGCATGCGCTCGAGGGGCGTGACGCGACCGAGCTGGGCCTGTTCGATGCGCCTGACGGTGGCCGCGTGGTGGTCTGAGTGGATGAGATCGAGCACGGGCCGGCCGAGGAGCTGGTCCGGCGAGTCGGCGCCGAGGAGCGCGGCGGCCGCGGGGTTGGCGAAGACGTATCTGCCCTCGACGTGGACGAGGATGGCCTCGGGGCTCATGTCGACGAGGCTCCGGTAGCGATCCTCGCTGTCGCGCAGGGCCCGCTGGGCCGCGAGGCGGTTCGTGATGTCGCGCACGATGCTCAGCAGCACGACCTCGCCGGCCATCGTGGTCGTCCCTCGCGAGCTGACCTCGACCGGGAAGCTCGATCCGTCGCGGCGGCGATGCACCGTCTCGAAGAGCACGCCTTCGTGCGCCGCCGCCGCCATCTGGTCGCCCGTCTGGCCGGTCGTGTCGGAGTCGCGCAGATCGTGGATCGTGAGGCGCAGCAACGCGTCGCGAGAGTAGCCGTAGGCCGACTCCGCAGCCCGGTTGGCCTCGAGGATCTGGCCGTCGCGGCGCCGCACGAACAGCAAGATGTCGCGCGCCTCCGCGGCGAGCAGCTCGTAGCGCCGCAGGGCCTCCTGAGCCTCGACTTCGAGCTGATAGCTGCGGGCGTGGGCCATGGCGGCCCCGAGGGTGGCGGCCACGCTGTGGTAGAGCTCGATGCTCTCGCGATCGAGAGGGGTCGGTACCGCGAAGAAGAGCGTCATGGCGCCGAGGGTCTCGTCCTGGTGCACGATCGGCAGGGCCAGCCAGGACGAGGTGGGCGGTCCCAGCGCCTCACCGTCGTCGGAGCCGGTCGGCGTGTCCCTGCCATCGGTGAGCTCCGGCAGGTCGCTCGTGAGCAGGCGGCCCGAGATGGTGTCGCCGTTGAGCGGCTCCTCGTCGAGCCGGGCGGCCTCGGCGGCGGGATCGCCGAACACCGCGAGGCTTCGCAGCGTGCGGCGCTCCCAGTCGACCACGCGGATGGTGGCGGCCCGCAGCCCGGTGTGGTCGTGGACCTGTCCGAGCACGCGTTCACAGATGAGGTCGAGTCCGAGCGAGCTCGTGGCGGCGCGCGCGACGTCGCGCAGCAGCGTGCTGCGCGAGAGCTCGAGACGGTATGCCTCGAGCAAGCGCTCGCGTTCTGCCTCGATGCGCTTGCGATCGTCTATCCGGCGAAAGTAGGCGCTCACCCCGGCCGGCGTGGGGTAGACCCGCACCTCGAACCAGGCGCCGCTGCCGAGGCGATGCTCGACCGTACCCGGTCTGCCGAGCTCCATGGCGTCGCGGCAGGAGCGCTCGAGTGCCGACCCGGCAAGCTCGGGAGCAAGATCGCAGGGCCGCATGCCGACCACCTCGTCGAGATCCTTGTCGACGAACTGCAGGGCCGCGCCGTTGGCGTGGACGCAGCGGTACTCCCAGTCCAGGGCGACGAATGCCTCGTCGATCTCCTCGAGCAGACCGCGCACGCGTGTGTCGCTCCCGCCGGCCGGGACGTGCACCTCGCCCAGGCCGCTCTCCACCGTCCGGCCCGCGGCTCGGGCCGCCGTGCGGCGCGACATGCGCACCTGACAGCCGCCTTCGCAGCGCAGCTCCAGATCGTCCATGAGGCTGGCGATGATGTAGAGCCCGCGGCCGTGGTCGGCCATGCCTTCGGGCAAGGCGGGCGAGAAACAGGCGACGTCGAATCCCTGGCCGCGGTCCTTGACGGTTGCGACGAGCCGCCCTTCGGTGAACTCGAGGCCGATCATGATGTCGTCGTCGCAGCCGCTGTGGCGGATGGCGTTGGTGCACGCCTCCTCGATGCACAGCACGACGTCGTCGATCAGTTCACGCTGGGCGCAGTACTGGGTGAGGTAGTCGCGCAGGCGCTCGCGAGCGCGCAGCAGGTGAGCTCCGCGCGGCGGCACTTTGAACTCGAGTCGCGGCGGCGATGGCTCCGGCGCTGTCCTCGAGTGTGACACGTACAATCCCCCTGCGTGGTCGTCGAGAGCGGCCAACGGCCATTCTACGGCGCGGTACGCTCGCCGGGCGCCGTTGGGCGAGCCCGCCGCCCACCCGGGCACGGGGCCGCGGCCGCGACACTTGTTGACGTAACCACACTCGAAAACAGAGAATCAGTCCTGTCAGACGGAACGACGGTCGCGCGAGGCTCGCGCTGCCGGTCGGCGCCGAAGGGCCGGCCGGCCGCCGAACCAGGCGCGCTGTCGCGAAGGTGCAGGAGAGCTCTGTTGACCGACGGACAGCAGTTCGCAGTCGCGCTCGAGCGAGCGGACAACGGCGTCGCCGTGGTCGCCCTTGCCGGTGAGGTCGACCTCTACACGGCTCCGCGCTTCAGGGAGGCGCTGTTCCAGGCCATCGACGAAGGCGGCGCCGTGGTCGTCGTCGATCTCACCGGCGTGAGCTTCATCGACTCCACGGCGCTCGGGGTGCTGGTGAGCGGCGGAAGGCGCCTGGAGCAGACGGCCGGCACGCTCGCCATCGGCTGTCCCGACGAGAGGATCCGGCGCATCCTCGAGATCACGGGGCTCGATACCGTGTTCGGCGTCTACGCGACCCGCGCCGAGGCTCTGGCGGCCGCGGCCGGCTGACGACCGCCGCTCGCGCCGCCGGTCAGACCGCGGCTTTCTCCTCGTGCGCTTCGGCCCGCGCCTCGTCGGCGTCGGCCGGCACTTCGTGGGCCTCGCCGTCGATCACGTCTGTGTCGGGGCCGGTCGCCGCGTGTGCGAGCGGTGCGGCCGTATCCTGTGAGAGCTCGTCAGGGCTGACGTCGCTGATCCCCGCGATCCCGCTGCGGAACTCACGGATGCCGTGACCCAACGACTTGCCCAGCTCCGGCAGGCGCTTGGCGCCGAACAGGAAGAAGATGATGGCAAACAGCACCGCCAGGTGCATGGGCGTGAACAGGTCCTCGATCACGGGGTCCACCTCCGCCGGTAGCGTCGCTTCGATTCCGTCACTCGCCCCATGGTCGTCGTCGCGACCGGAGCCGTCAACCCGCGGTGGCGCCTTTGCCCGGTGAGCGCGACGTCGCCAGCACCGAGCCGCCGAGGATCAGCGGCAGAGCTACGGCGATCCCGGCGGTGAAGGGTTCGCCGAGGAACACGACCCCCAGGAGCACGGCGACCAGCGGGTTGATGTAGGTGACCACCGTGGCGCGGGCCGGGCCCACTTCGACGATGAGCGCGAAGAAGAGCACGAAGGCGAGCGCGGTGCAGACCAGCGCGAGGGTGGCCACGGCCGCCACGGTCTCCGGCGACACCGACCCCGGCCACTGCAACAGGCCGGCCGGCGTGTAGATGACGGCGGTGATCGCAAGCGAGGCGGCGACGACCCCGAGTCCCGGCAGGTCGGCCAGCCGCCGGCTGATGATGAGCGGACCGGTCGCATAACAGAGGGCGACGATCAGGACCTGGATCACGGCGCGCGGATGGCCGCCGTGGGTGTCGAGCCCGACGAGCGCGGCCACGCCGACGAAGCCCAGCGCAAGACCGGCGAGACGGCGCCCCGTGAGATGCTCGTTCGTGCCGGCCAGCCGGTAGAGCAGGACGGCCATGAGCGGCACCGCCGCGACCAGCAGCCCCGCGATCGAGCTCGAGAGCCGCTGTTCGGCCGAAGCCAGGAGCAGCCAGGGCAGCGCTATCTCGGCCAGGGAGTAGGAGAGCACCCACCGCCAGCGCGCGAGGAGCGCCCCGCGATCGCGACGGCGCAGGGCGAAGGGCAGCATCAGGAGCGCGACAGGGGCGGTGCGCGCGAAGACCAGGGAGGCCGGCGAGAGCTCCCGCACGGCCACCCGGATCATCAGGTAGGGGATGCCCCAGATGACGCAGAGGGCGCAGAACAGCAGCCAGCCCTTGCGCGACACGCCTCACCTCCGCTGATGCAAGCCGCGCGCATGACCGGTGGCGGCAGGCCGGCGTGCGCCTGGAAGGGGTTGGCGGGGGCGGGGCGGGCCTCGCCAGAGGCCCGCCCCGCCCCCGCCCGACGATCAGGCCTCTTCGGCCGGCCCGGTGCGCCGCCGCCGGGCGAGCAGGACGATGGCGAGGAGCACCACGATGACGGCCGCGACCACGCCGACGATCAGGCCGCTGTGAGAGCTGCTGGCCGTCGTCGCCGGCTTGAGCTGCGCGTAGCGGTAGCTGTCGATGTTGTCGTTCGAGAAGACGACCATGCCGCCGTTGCTCGGGTAGCGCACCCAGCCCTCCCAGGCGCCGCTGTTGTAGGCCTGCAGGTCCTGCCGGTAGGCGAGCACGACGTAGGGCGCCGCGTCGTAGAACATCTGCTGCATCTGCTGCACTTCGGCGGCCCGCTTGGCCGGGTCCATCTCCTGCGACTGCTCAGTGTAGAGCTTGTCGTAGGCCGGGCTGGAGTAGCAGCAGTCGTTCCAGCCGTTGATCTGCGAGGTGGTGAACACCCCGAGGATGTAGTCGGGGTCGACGTACTCGCCCCAGCCCCAGAGGAACATGTCCCAGTCGGGCGCGTACGTGCTGCCCTTCATGGTGTAGATCGCGGTCTCGAGCTGGGCCTCGCTTTCGGCCGAGTACTTGA
>DATIYD010000206.1:0-11155 GCA_035517975.1 Thermoleophilia bacterium
GCCTACCCTACGCCCTCTGACGGGAGCTCGACGGCGCCGTTTGCAGCGATCGTCCAGTGCCGAGGCGTTGTTCCACCGGGGCCTCCTGACGGCTCTTTCGGCTCATCGCCGACGCCTGAGGGCACTGTTCCCCACAGGGGCGATGGGCCGCGCCGACGACGGCGTTGTCACAGTGCCGGGAGGGAACACGGACTGGGCGGCTAGCAGTCCGACCGCATTCCTTTTGACACCGGCTCGACAGGAGATCGCGAGATGAGCGAACAGCGCACCACCCACATCACCGAGGTACGCACCATAGCGATCCCGGTCAGCGACCAGGATCGCGCGCTCGACTTCTACGTCGGCAAGCTCGGCTTTGAGAAGCGTGTCGAGGCCCCCTACGGCAGCGCCGGCCAACGCTGGATCGAGGTGGCGCCGCCGGGCGCGACGACGTCGCTCGCGCTCGTGCCGCCCGGCCCCGGCCAGCATGCCGGCATAGACACCGGCATCCGCCTGACGACCGGCGACACCGAGAGTGACTACGCCGACCTGCGCGCCCGCGGCGTCGACGTCGACGCTGAGATCACGCGCTGGCCCGGCGTGCCGCCGATGTTTTCGCTGCGCGACCCCGACGGCAACCGGCTGTTCATCATCGAGGAGATGGCCTCCTGATCGTCAGTCGCGCTGGGTATCGTCGTGGCCAGCGTCCACATGGACCGGCCATACCGCGCGGGACCTGGTCACACGACCTCAGGAGGGCACGTGTCGAACCTCATCATGTTCAACCAGCTCTCGCTCGACGGCTTCTTCGTCGACGCGCGCGGCGACATGAGCTGGGCGCACAACGCAGAGCTCGACGAGGAGTGGGACGCCTTCGTCGAGGGCAACGCTCGCGGCGGCGGCCTGCTGGTCTTCGGCCGCGTCACCCACGACCTCATGGCGAGCTACTGGCCCACGCCCCTGGCCGAGCAGAACGCGCCGGTCGTGGCCGAGCGCATGAACGATCTGCCGAAGCTGGTCTTCTCGCGGACGCTGCACGAGTCGCCCTGGGCCAACACCCGAATCGTCTCCGGCGACCCGGCGAGCGAGATCCGCCGGCTGAGAGAGGGGTCCGGACCGGACATGGCCATCATGGGCAGTGGCACGATCGTGACCCAGCTCGCCACCGAGGGACTCATCGACGAGTACCAGTTCGTCATCGTGCCGGTGGCCATCGGCGCGGGGCGGTCGCTCTTCGAAGGTCTCACCGTGAAGCTGAACCTGAGATTGGCCGACACGAGGAGCTTCGTCAATGGCAACGTGCTGCTGACCTACGAGCCGGCGTAGCCGCGCGCTCCGTCGCGCTGGTGCGCGGCGCCGCATGCGCGGTGCGCGTCGCGGGCTTTGCGCTACGACGGGTCGCCGGCCGCGCGCACGTAGTTCATGACGCCGTGGCGCGTGCCCGAGTAGGCGAAGATGCCGGAACGGCGGATCCGGCGGTGCACCCAGCTCGGTGGCCAGACCGCCATGGTGCCGCCCGGCCTGAGGATGCGGTGCATCTCGAGCAAGAGCCTGTCCATGGGCAGCATGGGCGCCGGGATCACGCCGAAGATCAGCACGGTGTCGATGCTCTCGGTCGCCAGCCCCGTGTCGAGGGCGTCGCCGACGACCACGCGGGTGTTGGTCAGCCCGGCTGCCTGCACCCTGGCCTCGACCGCCTCGACCGACGAAGGCAGGCGGTCGAGGGCCACGAGCGAGCCCTGCTCGCCGATCATGGCCGCCGCCGGCAGGGTGAAGAAGCCGGTGCCGCAGCCGACCTCGAGCACATCCAGGCCGGGAGTGACGCCGGCGCCGCGCAGCACGTTCTCGGGCCCGAAGTAGCGGTAGCGCAGGCGGCTCTCCATGATGGCTGCGAGCAGCCGCAGCGCCAGCCGGCCCAGTCTCGTGTCCGCCAACGTCTCGGTGTTCATGCGGACCTCCTCGTCAGGCTTGCCGGCACGACGCTGCATATCGCGGCTCCCGGCGGGGTGGGGCGGCCGGTACATCTCCGTCTCGTCGTGTCGTACACGCCTTGAGCGGTCACGGAGCGCCGCCCGTCATCGGGGGCGGCGCTTGCGCCGCGAGCGATCGGGCTGCGCCGCGACCTCGGCGACACGGAACTCGACGATGCGTCGGATGAGGTCGAGCGGCAGCGGCCGGTCGAGCGGGAACTGCAACGAACCCTTGCCGCTCTTGTAAGGCGCGAGCTCGTCGGAGAAGGCGGCGATCCCGCTGGGCGTGGGGTAGAGACCGAGGTGCCTGGTGAAGGCCGCGAAGTGCACGAGGTGCCTGCCGCGCAGATCGAAGGTCGGGATGGCGTAGCTGATCGTCTCGGTCGCGCCGGGAGCGGCAGCCACGATGAGCGCGCGCACCTTTTGCAACGCCTTCCGGGTATCCGCGGGGAACTCGGCCACGTAGTCGTCGATCGTCGTGGCGGTCGATCTCATCGGCATGACGCAGGACCTCCGGCGTCGGGCGCGCCCAGGCGCACGTCCGACACGAGCGTCACCTGACCTGCTCCAGTCGAAACGGGTTGCCGTGCCCGGGGTAGACGTTGACGACGTGGAGCTCGCGCAGCCTGGCGAGGCTGGCCTGGGCCGCCGGCATGTCGTCGATGAAGAACTCGAGGCTGGGCCGGCCCATCATGCTGTCCATGAGGTCGCCGCAGAACAGCTCGCCGCCGGTCGTCAGCACGCCGATCGAGCCCCACGTGTGGCCGGGCAGGTGGAGCACCGTGGCGGCCAGGTCGAACTCGGCGAGATCCTGCCCGTCGTCGAAGCAAAGGTCGGGCGTGAAGGTGTCGAACGAGCCGGGCTTGATGAAGCGCGATATCGTGCGGTACAGGAGGGGGAACTTGTCGGGCCTGGGCTTCATGCCCGAGCTCCAGTCGCCCTGCTCGACCCTCGCCGCGTCGGCGCGGTGCATGCCTACCAGTGCGCCGTGCTTGGCGCTCAGGTGCGCCGCGTTGCCGGCGTGGTCGTAATCGCCGTGGGTCAGCACGATGAGCCGCAGCCGACCCGCTGCGCAGCCGGCGTCGCTGAGACGCTCGTCGATCGCCGCACGGCTCTCCGGCTTGCCGGTGTCGATGAGCACGAAGCCGTCGCCGGCGGCCAGCAGGTAGCAGTTCACACCGGCCAGGCCGATGGCCTGCACGCGCTGCCCCACGTCGGCTGCGCCGACGTCACCGGCATCCACGTCGGTCTCCCGCTCGCCGTTCACGGCCCGCTGCCCCGCTCGGTCACCACCCAGGGAAGCCAGGGGCTGACGCGCCTGAGGGTGAGAAACTCGACCTGCCAGCCCGGCGTGCGCGCCTGGCCCGGCCACGGGTCCCTGTACTGGGCTTCCATCGTCTCGTACCCTGATCGTCCCCGCACGACCTGCCCGTACCGCAGTGTGAGATGCGTGCGCCAGGGGCGCCACGTCTGCGCGTAGGCCGCCGTGTGGGGACCGAAGTAGCCCAGCCACAGAGGAGCCGCCAGGACCACCGCGGCGAGCACGGCGAGCACGATGAGCAGCAGCCGGCGTCTCGACATGCGCAGCTCTTCCCTAGAGCTCGTTTCGCTCGATCACGATCACGCCGTCGGCGAAGCTGATCGGCCTGAAGGAGCGAGTGTGGATGCGGTGGCCGCGAAAGACGAGCACGTACTTGTTGCGGGCCGCCCCCAGCAGCCAGCTCACGCTCCGGGGCACGGCGATCACCGCCGGCTCGTCGGTATGTTCGACGCACTGCAGGAACTCGGCGGGAGTCACCTGCGCAGCGGCGCTCATTTGCGTCACCCTTGCCAGGATGATGAGCAGGACGATGAAGCCGATGACCTCGAACATGCAGCCACCCTCCTGACGAGCCGACCTTGCGTCCCGCGCCGCTTCGCGGTGGCACAGAGCCTACGCCCTTTGCCGTACCAGGTCACCGGTCCGCGATGGGTTGGGCATACTCCAGACCATGGACAGGGGATTGCGCTTCCCGGGCCCGGACCCGACGGTGGCACGGGCCGAGCCCGTGATCGAGGTCCGCGACCTGGTCAAGGTGTTCGGGCACGACACGCGGGCGCTCGACGGTATCAGCTTCGACGTTGGGCGCGGCGAGCTGTTCGGCTTTCTGGGGCCGAACGGCGCCGGCAAGACGACGACGATCAGGATCCTCGCGACCCTGCTGAGGCCGACCTCCGGCGTGGCCAAAGTGGCCGGTCTCGACGTCGCCGCGAAGGCGCACGAGGTACGCGAGCGCCTGGGGCTGGCCATGCAGTCGCCGACTCTCGATGCCTTCTCGACCGGGCGCGAGACGCTCGAGCTGGCCGGCCGGCTGCACCGCCTGCCGGCCGCCAGGATCCGCCGGCGCGCCGATGAGCTGCTCGAGCTCATGGGCCTCACCTCGGTGGCCAGGAAGCTGACCGGCACCTACTCGGGCGGCATGAAGCGCCGTCTCGACCTGGCCAGCGCGCTCATGCACGATCCCCCGCTGCTGATCCTGGACGAGCCTACCGAGGGGCTCGATCCGCAGAGCCGCACGGCGCTGTGGGAGGAGCTCGAGCGCATCGGCGCCCAGGGCACCACCATGCTGCTCACCACGCACTATATGGAAGAGGCCGACCGGCTCTGCTCGCGCCTGGCGATCGTCGACAACGGGCGCATCGTGGTCGAGGGCGGCCCGCAACAGCTGAAGGAGACGGTCGGCGCCGACTCGGTCGTGCTGCAGCTCGAGGCGACTGACGGCGCCGCCGACGACAGAGTCGGCGCCGTCTGCCGCCGCCTCGAGGGCTTCGTGCCCTGCGCGGCCGTGGCGGAGCACCCGGCCGGCGTGTCGCTGGCCGTGCCGAACGCCAGCGCGGCGGTGCCGCAGCTCATGCGCCGCGTCGACGGCGACGGGCTGCGCATCACCGGCCTGCAGATGAGCCAGCCGAGCCTCGACGACGTCTTTCTCAAGTACACCGGCCGGCACATCCGCGAGGAGGCCGCCGACCAGCCCATCGTGATGTGGGGCTGAGATGAACACCTTGACGGCCTTCACCTACGAGACCTACTGGATGGGCCTGCGCACCACGCGGCGCTTCTTCCGCGTGCCCTCCAACTGGCTCTCCATCATCTTCTTTCCGCTGATCCAGCTGCTGGTCTTCAGCCAGCTCTACAAGGACATCGTCCAGCTCCCGGCCTTCGGGCATCAGAGCTACCTGGCCTACCTCGCGCCGGGACAGATCGTGTTCGCCTCGTTCCTGGCGGTGGGCTGGTCGGGTTACGGCATGCTGGTCGAGTACCGCAACGGCTACCTCGACAAGCTGCGGGCGAGCCCCATCGCCCGCACCTCGATCCTGGCGGCCGAGATGGTGCCGCTCTTCTTCGAAGCAGCCATGATGGCCGCCGTGCTGCTCGTCGTCAGCCTGCTGCTCGGCGCCTCGCTTGCGACCGGCGTGGGCGGCGCGCTGCTGATCCTCGCCATGTCGGGGCTGTTCGGCATCGCCTTTGCCGGAGTGAGCTTCATCGCCGCCCTGCTGACCAAGAGCGAGCAGGCAGCGAGCGCGCTGTCGCTGCTCATGTTCCCGGTGGTCTTCATCTCGACGGCCTTCGTGCCGCGCGCCGTCATGCCGGGCTGGATGCAGGCCGTCAACGACTGGAACCCGGTGACCTTCCAGATCGAGGCCATCCGCAGGCTCATGCTGGTGGGCTACGACTGGTCGGCGATCGGCAAGGCGGTGCTCTCGCTGCTCATCGTCGGGGCGGTCCTGCAGACCGGCACGCTGCTCGCCTTTCGCCGGCTCGCGCGCTAGAAGCCGACGCGGCGGTCGCGTGTGCGACGGTAGGACGCCGTCGCCAGCGCTCGCAGCGGGATGCCGCCGCTAGCGTTCGCAGCGCGGCAACGCCTGTCTGCGCGCGTGGTAGGCGACGCAGAGCACGCATTCGCCGTGCAGCGTGCACGTCTTGGTGCACGGACAGTCGGCGTATCCCCTGGACTCGGGTGTGGCCGCCGTGCCGGCGGGCACGAGGTCGAGATGGGCGACGGCGATGGCGCGCCTCTTGGCGCTCCTGTCGGGGCGGTCCCTGCTCACCCGCCCATCCTACCGCGTCCGTCCGTTTCAGCCTTCTGCTCGTGCGACCGATAAGGTGCCTGATGCGCCGAATCTCCAGGGAGGTAGCGGTATGCAGTGCCCGCAATGCGGTCTCTCGATAGAGGACGGCGCGGCCTTCTGCCCGACCTGCGGCTGGGTCAGGGGAGCCGCGGTTGCCGGGCCGGGCGCCGCGCCGCTGTCCGTCGCGCAGGCCACCGGACTCACTCAGCCGACGTCTGTGATGGCCGCCCCGAGGGCTGCCGCTGCCGAGGCCTGGGCACCTGACCAGGCACCCGCCGTGAGCGCCGACTCGACGTCGTCGGGGCCACTGGCGACGGCCCTGATCGTCCTCGCGGCGGTCCTGCTCATCGAGCTCGTCGTCTGGGTGGCGGTGCTGCTGCCCCGGTTCGACCAGGCGACGAGGCACTCGCTGAGCCACCCGTCGCAGGTGAACCTGGGGCATCTCATGGTGGCGGCCTGCCTCGCCGTCACCGCTCTCGGCATAACGATCTTCTCCCGGCCCCTGGCACAGCGGCTCTACGGGTTCATGGACGCGGGCAGCCTCCAGGACGACGATGAACAGTTCGATGGGGGCCGCAGGTTGTTCCGCCGCCGGAGGGGCCGCAGCATGGTCGACCGCTTGTGGGATTAGCGTGAGGGCGGGGTGCGCTTCTCCGGAAAGCGCACCCCGCCCCGTTGATGGTCGCGTCCGGCCGGGTTCAGACCGCGCCGGTCACGTCGTGTCGCTCACGTCATCCCGGTCATGTCATCCGGCTCACGTCATGCCGGTCACGTCGCGCCGGCGCAGCAGCACCGCCGAGACCACGACGAAGCCCACGACCCAGAGCGCGAGCACGATCAGCGACTGCTGCCAGCCGGTCATGGTCGAAAGACCAGGGGCGTCGATACCCTTCGCCGTGATCAGCGACTTGGCCAGCGCCCCGGCGTTGGCGCCGGGCAGCGCCTCGTGGATCAGGAACAGGGCCCGCGTGCTGTTGGCAAAGCCGGCGATCAGGCTCTCGACCACGAGCAGGTAGACGAGCCCCAGCCCGACCGGGATCGACGCGCTCCTGAAGACCACGGCGATGAACAGGCCGGCGAAGGCGAAGGCCGTGAGGATCAGCCAGCCGACCCCGAAGCCGGCCAGGATGCTCGCCACCGACGGCCAGTGCTGCGGCTGGTTCTGGGCGGCGGCCACGATCGGGCTCGCGATGGCGCCGATCGCCAGGGCGGCGACCGTGAAGGCCAGGCCCATCGAGGCGAGCGCCAGGAGCTTGCCGCCGAGCACGCTGAGCCGGCCCGGCCGCTGGGTGAACATGGCGCCCAGGGTGCCCCAGCCGAACTCGCTGCCCACGATCATGGTGCCGCCGATCAGCACGAGGGCCGCGCCGAAGAACGGAAAGCCGGCCAGCACGTTCTGCACGAAGGCATGCGGGATGATCTCGCCGATCAGCTCGCTGCGCGGCGTGCCGCCGGTGTCCGCCGAGGGCGTCACGTAGATGATGTACGGGATGATGTAGGCGAAGAGCGCGACCAGGAACACCCAGATCCCGAAGAGGATCCAGACCGCCGGCCGGCGGCGCAGCTTCTCGTACTCGGCCAGGAACGACGCGCGCATCAGGCGGCCCTCACTTCCGTGTCGGTGGCCTTGGCCGCGTTGGCGCCGGCGCCGTCACCAGCGTCGGGGGCCGATCCGCTGCGCTCGGCGGGGCTTGGGCCGCTCCCTTCGTCGCCGCGCGCGTCGCCGTTCTCGCCACCGCCGGTGAGCTCGAAGAACGCTTCCTCGAGCGACCTGCCGGCGGGGCGCAGCTCGTTCACGGCCAGGCCCGCTCCGACCAGGGCCGTGTTGATCTCGGCGGCGTGCTCGGGGGCGACCGTGACGCGCACGGAGCCGTCGGTGGCCCGCACGCCGCTCACGAACGGCAGCCGGGTCAGCACCTCGTACGCCTGTGCCTGCGGCTCGGCTCGCACCACGATGCCCTGGCCGCGCTGCTGCAGCTCGGCCACGGTGCCCTCGGCGATCAGCTTGCCCTCGCGGATCACCCCGACGCGGTCGCAGATCTGCTCGATCTCGCCCAGCAGGTGGCTCGACAGCAGCACGCTGCGCCCTTCGTTGCCGAGCTGCCGGATGAGGGTGCGCATCTCGGCCATGCCCTGCGGATCGAGCCCGTTAGTCGGCTCGTCGAGGATGAGGAAGGCCGGGTCTTTGAGCAGCGCCGCCCCGACACCGAGCCGCTGCTTCATGCCCAGCGAGTACTTCTTGAACTTGTCGTCGGCGCGCGAGCTCAGCCCGACCTGGGCGAGCGTCTCGTCGATGCGTTCGAACGCCGTGCCGCTCATGCGCGCCAGCACCCTCAGGTTGTCGCGGCCCGACAGGTAGGGATAGAAGGCCGGCGTCTCGATGAGGGCGCCGATCTCGGCCAGGCCGGCCGGCTCACCCGGCCTGTGCCCCATCACCGTGGCCGTGCCCGAGGTGGGCCTGATCAGGCCCAGCAGCATGCGCAGCGTCGTCGTCTTGCCGGCCCCGTTGGGGCCCAGGAACCCGTAGATCTCGCCCTCGCCGACCCGCAGGTCGAGGTGGTCGACCGCGGTGATCGTCGTCGAGTAGCGCTTGGTAAGCGATGCAGTCTGGACGACTCCATCCATACTCTTCACCTCTCGGTCCAGCGCGCGGCCGTGGCTGGTTGTCGTTTCTCGAGCGCGCGGCTGTGTCTGGTCGTCGTTTCTCGAGGAAATGGTCTCGGAACGTGTCGGCGAGCCCCCGCGGACTCGCCGCCCTCTTGCGCATCATGTGCGTGTTCCCGACGGCCGGGAGAGAAAACCTGATTCGCTAGCGCGCGGGACAGGTCTCTTCGTCGGTCTGGCGATGCGGGCGGGTCCCCTCGTCGGTCTGGCGTTCGACCAGGATCTGCAGCACCTCGAGCTCGTCGCGATCGAACCAGTGCAGGTCGCAGGCGGCGCAGAAGTCGGTGGGCAGGGGATAGGCCAGGCTCCAGGGGGCGCGCCGCATGGGTGCG
The DNA here is from genome assembly GCA_035517975.1 of Thermoleophilia bacterium. Classification (GTDB taxonomy): domain Bacteria; phylum Actinomycetota; class Thermoleophilia; order UBA2241; family UBA2241; genus Bog-752. The sequence continues at coordinate 9,056 of DATIYD010000206.1, forward strand.
TCGCAGAACGGACAGGCGCTCGTTTCGCTGCGCTCTGTCTCCCAAGGCAGATCGAGCGCCGGCGGGCGGGCGGTCCCAGCGTCGCGCGGCGGTGCCGCCATGGCAGCAGCGTCGCACGGCGCTGTCCGGGCGGCGTCGGCCGCGTGTGGCGACGGCCACGCCAGGCTGCGGGCGATGAGGTCGGCCATGCGCGACTGCTCGGGTGTGAAGCCCCAGTCGCGGCGCACGAGGATGGCCTGCACCTGCGGCGTGGTCGCGCCTATGCCGGCGCAGACCGTGCACTCGACGATGGCGCTGCCCTCGTAGACGAGCTTGCGCAGCAGCCCCCCGCAGCGCGGACAGACGGCGGCCTCGCCGGGGGCGGCCGCCAGGCGGCCGGCGCGGCCCGGCGCGACGCGTGCCGGGACTGCGTGCTCGCGCGCCATCACGCGGCGCTCGACCTCGACCCGGCGCTCCCACAGCGTCTGTCCCTGCTGCTGCGCCAGGAGCTGCAGCCGCCCGATGCGCTCGGGAAGCGGGGGGTGGGTCTCGAAGAAGCACCGCCAGTCGGTGCGGTGCTCGACGCCCTCGGGCGCGAGATACAGCGGGGCCAGCACCCCCTGTATCGACGAGGCGGCCGGCTTCTGCCACTCGATCACGAGCAGCGCCTCGGCCAGGCTGGCCGGATCGGCGGTGAAGTGCACGGCGGCCGCATCGGCGGCGAACTCGCGTTGCCGGGAGATCGCCAGGTCGACCACCGACGCTCCGGCGACGGCCATCCAGAACGACAGCCAGAACGCCGTCCACACGAGGAGCGCGACGAGGCCCCAGAAAAGGCCGATCTGCACCGGCGCCAGCGGCACCAGGGCGGCAAAGCAGATCGCCAGGTAACCTGCCGCGGCCGCGATCGTCGCGACCCTGCCGTGCGTCTCGGCGATGCGACGCACGCCCAGGAACAGCAGGCAGGCGCGGGTGGCCACCAGGCAGTCGCGCGAGGCGATGTGCGCTGTTTCGTGAGCCACAACGGCCTGGAGCTGCTGCCGTGAGAGCCGTGTCAGCGCACCTTCGGTGACGCCGATACACGAGCCGCGCCCGTCGCTGAACGAGAAGGCGTTCACCGTGAGGGTGCGCACCACGACCGGGTCGAGTCGCGCCAGCCCGGCGGCGATGCGGAGCTCGTCGACGACGTTGGCCAGACGCTGGTGGTACGTGTCGTGAGGGTCGAGCGGGGCGGCGTGCAGCGCCCGCAGCAGGCGCGTCCTGGCGCGCAGCCGTGTCGACAGCCAGGCGACGGCCGCGATCAGCAGGCCGAGAGCGACCGTCACGCCGAGGGTCTCGACGAGGATGTGCAGCCAGCTCGTCGATCCCAGACTGGGATAGGCCCAGTAGGCGGTCGAGAACACCGAACCGCGTTCCTTGACGTGCAACAGCACCGTCAGGAGCGCGCTGAGCGGCGCCAGGCACACCCATACGACGACCACGAGCAGGCCGAACAGCGCCCAGATGCGCCAGCGCGCGTCGCGCTCGACCTCGAAGAACGTCGCCGCTCGTGCCGACCGCTCGTCGGCGACCGTGGAGCTCACGCCTGGCTTCCCCTCCCTGGAGCTGCTCCCGCCCATGGCACAGATACGCCGCGGCCCGTCCGACGCCTGCAGGCGCGGGGTGGGCTCGTCGGGAGTATCGACAGCAGTCCGGCGGGACTGCAACAAGGCGGTCGCGCGGTCGTCGTCCAAGAGCGTCGAGCGACTGCGTCGTCGGCGCTCAGGCTGGCGTGGCTTCGCTGCGCGCCTCGTCGACTTCGACGTAGTACTCGATGAACTCGCGCGCGCGATCGCCGTCGGCGAGCGTCACCAGCCAGAGGTTGCGAAACTCGGTCGGCCGTGTCTCGCCGTTGGTGCCTTCGGGGTAGCGCGTGATGGCACGTACGACGTGCAGGTCGCCCTCGCGGGCGACGATGTCGTACTCGAACGTCCAAGGCAAATGCGACTCACCCATCCCGCTCCACCAGTCGGCCACCGCCGCGGGTCCGACCAAGGGCTCGCGATGGGGCGCGATGTAGTAGCGCGCGTCGTCGGTGAACAGCGCCGCGATCTGCGCCGGGTCATCTGAGCGCCAGGCGGC
>DATIYD010000207.1:0-13136 GCA_035517975.1 Thermoleophilia bacterium
GCGCCTCGCCGCTCGCCCGTATGCGGGCCCACTCGGGACCGAGGACAGGGGCGGTGAGCGCCAGGCCGCCGAGCGCGAGAAAGCCGCCGACGCCGATCGCATAGCCGCTGATCCAGGTGAACAGCAGTGGCGCGGTCAACGTGCCGATGAAGGCGGCGAGCTGCATCGAGGTCTGTTCCATGCCCTGCACTGCGCCGAGCCAGCGTCGCGGGCTGCACTGCACGAGGAAGGCCTGTTTGGCGGGCATCGAGATGGCTACGGCGACCCCCTCGAACAGGTTGAAGAGCAGGAAGACCGTGAGGTTGCGCGTGAAGCCGTAGACGATCCACGAGAACCCCGAGAAGGCGTAGCCGGCGAACATCAGGCGGAAGCGGTTGCCGCGCTCGGCGAGCATGCCGCCGGCAAACGAGAACAGCATGGGGATCGAGAAGGCGATCCAGGTGGCGCTCACGTACGTCATCGAGGCGCCGAGATGGCGCAGCCAGAGACTCCAGAGCACCTCCCAGCCGCCCATGGCATAGTGCGCCGTCGCGGCGATCACGAGAAACGCGACGACCGGCGGCGTGGCGAGCGAACGGTAGCTGGGACGCGGCACCTTCTCCTTGCGGCGGGCGGCCACGTGCGGGGACTCCTTGAGCGCGATGGCAAGCAACACGGCCATGGCGAGGGTCATGCCGCTGCCCACGAGGAAGATGGTGTAGAAGCCGTGCTTGCCGCCGCCGCCCAGGGTGTTCAGCAGGATGGCGAGGGCGGGGCCGGCGACGAGACCGCCGAACTGGGCGCTCGTCAGCAGACCGTAGGCCCTGCCGCGGGTGCCCTCGTCGCTGATGTCGGCGATGAAGGCGCTGCCGGCCGGCCCGACCGAGGCGGCGCCCACGCCCTCGAGCAGCCTGAACAGCAGGAACCACCAGGCGTTGGTCGTGGTCACGAACAGGAAGGTGGAGAGCGCGTAGATGAACATGCCGCTCACCACCACCGGCTTGCGTCCTATGCGGTCGCTCAGGCGCCCCAACGGCGAAGAACAGGTGAACGTGCCCGCGTAGTACATCGAAGCGATCAGCCCGATCATCCACATCGGCGCGTGGGCTTGTTCCTTCAGGAAGACCGGCAGGTAGGGCAGGATCGCGCCGAAGCCGGACCACACCACGAACGAAGAGAAGCAGACCAGCGCGAGCTGTGACCAATCTGTGTTGCCAAGGGCCGGCGCCCCCCCGGTCTCGGCTCTCGAGGTCACTGTGTCCTTCCTGGTGCGCGGGCCGCTGGCGCGGCCCGCCTGGCTTGGTCCGCCTAGGCTACCACGCGGTCAGGCAGGTCTCACGCACGCCCGCCGAGACACGGCGTGCCGTGACGCGGGGTCTCGCCGAAAGGGTCTGGCACGGCCGTGTGCCGCGCGGCTTGCAGCTCAGACGTCGCGGATGACCGGCAGGAAGAGGCCTATCAGTGCCGGGACTAACACAATCAGGCCACACAGCCCGAATAACGGCCCAAGGCCGACGGTCGCCGCCAGAGCGCCGGCCACGAGAACTCCAAGTGCGTAAACGCCCTGGGTCAGCGTGAAGCGCACGCCCCACACGCGGCCACGAAGCGCCGCGGGCACGGTGGATTGCACGTAAGTGTCGATCGAAATGAGCACGGCTCCGTTCGCAAATCCAAGGACCGTGAAGTCGACCAAAACCAGTAGGAATGAGCCCAAAACTGCGGTGAGCGCGCAACAGAGGCCCATGACAATCAGTCCCGCGATGATCGATTTGCCCTTGGGAATCCGCTTGGCAAGCGCGCCCAAGGCAATCGAGCCCAGAAGGAAGCCCGTCGCAATAGCGCACTCCATCATGCCGAAGGCGCGCGTTCCGCCGTACCGGCTCATGGCAAGCAGGAACGAGAGGGGATAGAGGGCCCCAACACCAGCACCGACGGCCACAGCCAGGAGGGTATTGGCACGCAAACCGGCATTGCGCCAGAGGAAGACGGCGCCCTCTTGTATCTCCCCGACGAGACTGGCTCTGGGATCGGGCGCGTGCGCTATGTCACTGGTTCCCTTGCGGCCCGGCAGCGTCATGGCGAGCAGCGTGACGGCGGACACGGCGAAAGTGCCAGCGTCCACCGCGAATGTCGCCTTGGCCGTGAGATAGAACACGACCAAGCCGGCGGCGGCATATCCAACTATCTCGGTGATGTGGTTGGTCGCCGAGAGCACTGAGTTCGCGCGCAGCAGGCTGGGTTCAGGAACGATTTCGGGCACGAGCGCCATGAGCCCGGGGTCGAAGAAGACGGTCGCGCAGGACGTCAAGAAGGCAAGCACGAAAACGCCCGCAATAGAGCGTTCCGCGACGACTGGCACTGCCAGAACGAGTCCTGCTCGGACGATGTCGGCGGCCACCATAATCCCGCGTTTGTCTATGCGATCAAGGAGCCCGCCGGCGAGCCCGCCAAAGAGCACGTAGGGCAGCGTGAACAGGGCGAGTACTGCACCAGTCGACAGAGCGGAGCGCGTTGTTGAGTAGACAAGCCACGGGAAGGCAACCATCGCCAACCGATCGCCCATCTGCGACACGAACTGCCCGCCGGCGAGCAGTAGGAAGTTCGTGTCGCGGGTCAGCGACTGGGCTGGGCGCCCTTCGTCAACGAGCGTCGTCATCGACTCTCCAACCCAGCGCCGAGTGAATGCCAGTGCCCCCTAGTTGCAAGCATGCTCATACGAATGCTTGCGCACCTTCGCGTCTTGTGTATACCATCTTGGCCACGCTGATCGTCAACCTTACTTTATCGGCAGGTTGGACAAGAACTTTAGGGGGCGATGATGATTCGCACGACTGTCCGCATCCACTAGATTCGTCGCCGAGGGGAATGATTCCCGTGAGAAAGATCGAAAATGCCCTGGCGTCGATAGTGCTCGCTCTGGTCTCGTCGGGCGGGAATAGCAAGATTCACTAGTCCGGAAGTAGAGACGCTCTAAAGCACTGCCTGCGACGCGCCGATACATACGTGTTGCAGTCTGCGTGGTGCCAGGAGCGACTTGATTCGACGCGAGCGCAACTTCATCAAACTGGCTGTCGCCACGAGCGTGTTAGCGACGGCCAGTGTCGTATCCGCTGCCAGCGTGCCTGGCGCGGGTTTGGCGTTGTCCCGCTACGCCCTCGAGATAGTCATCCTCGTCGTCATTGCGATTATCGCCGAGGAGATGGCCGTCGAGGTTCACGAACGCTTTACCGTTGCGGCTACCAACTTCCCAATGCTGCTCGCCGTGATGTTCCTCGGGCAACTGCCGGCGATGGTAGTCGCCGCCATCGTCGGCCTATGGGGCGGTTGGCGCGAGACATCGAGAGCCGTCGCAGCGTTCAATTGCGCCAACCTCATCATTTCCACCTTCCTCGCCTCGACCGCCTTCCTGGTACTTCAGCACCACTGGTCGATCTCGTTGGGTGCGGCGTCTCTCCCGCTGCTCGCTGCTGGGGCAGTTGCGGCGGCCGTATATGAGGGGTTTAACTACTTGCTCACCAGCGTGGCTGGGTACGTGAAGTACGGCATCTCCCTCGCAACGTACTGGCGCGTCGACATGCCGTCACAGCTGGCGCAGTCGCTCGTTGTCGTCGGCGGGTTGGGGCTCGCAGTCGCGGCCTTGTACGCCACCGCCGGGATTACCGCGGTCGTCCTGCTCTTCATTCCGCTCTTTGCAAGCCAGTACATGTTCAAGCTCCTGGTGCGCGAGCGCGCCCACGTTGCAAAGCAAACTGAGCTCACCGACAAGTACCTCGAGATGAACCTGGGGCTCGCCGTCGCCATGGTGGTGCTGCTCGACAGTAAGGATCAGTACACAGCTGACCACTCGGCGGCGGTCGCCATGTACTGTCGTGACATGGCCTTGTCGGCCGGCATGGACGAGGGCGAGGCTGAGGAGATCCACCTGGCCGGCCTGTTGCACGACCTTGGCAAGGTCGGCACGCCAGACGCGATCCTCCGCAAGGACTCGTCGCTCGATGAAGAGGAGTGGAGCTACATCCGGCAGCACCCCGAGAAGGGCGCCGAAGTGCTCTCGCACCTGGCCGCCTACCAGAACGTCGCCGACATCGTGCGATACCATCACGAGCGGCTGGACGGCTCCGGCTATCCCGCCGGTCTCACCGGTGAATCGATACCCCAGGCGAGCAAGATGCTGGCGGTCGCCGACACCTACCACGCGATGACTTCCGATAGGCCCTACCGGCGGGCCTTGAGCTCGTTCGAGGCGCTGAAGGAACTGCGCACCATGGCCGGCGTCTCGCTCGATGCGCGCTGGGTCGAGGTGCTGGCCGGCATCCTGCGCGACAAGGACCTTGCCTATCGTGACGGCAGCGCGACCGACTTCATGGACGAGTACGAGCGTGGCCGCCTGAACCTGCGCCTGCGGGGCGAGGCGTTCGCCGACCTCAGCGGACTCACGAGAATGCGCGAAGATCCAGCGGCAGGCTGAGCAACGCCCGAGCCGTGAACGCCGCCAGCGCGGCCTTGACCAGGTCGGCCGGCAGGAACTGCACGACGCCCCCCCAGACGATCGTCTGAACGTTCATCGAATGTAGCTGCAAAGCTAGCCAGCTGGCGCCGATCGCGTAGATCGGCACGAGCCCCGCGGCTGCGATGCTCAGAAGGGGCACAAATCGGCTGGGACGCCAGCGTTCAACGAGCCATCCCACCACGTATGCGGCGACCACGAACCCGACGAGATACCCGCCGGCCGGGCCGAACAGGGCGCCTGGTCCCGATGCCCCCTGTGCGTAGACGGGGGCCACCAGACCGGCGATGACGTAGGCGAGTGCGCTGAGCGCCCCGAGTCGAGCGCCGAGCATCAGGCCGGCAAGGAGCACGAAGAAGACCTGCAAGGTGAACGGCACTGGGCCGAACAGCGGCAGCGCCACGAACGCGCCGGCGGCGATCAGCGCGGCGAACAGCGCGCCGGCGGCCAAGTCACGCGTGGAGAATGAGGAGCGCAATTGTCAACTCAGCGAGATTCAAACGAGTTGACAATGTAGGACGCGGGGGCGGGCCCTGTCAAAGGGCCCGCCCCCGCGTCCGCTCTACCGGTCTACTGGTGGAGCGTCACGTCGCCTGAGTGGAAGCGGCGCACGTGGCGGTCGGGCAGCTCCACGAGCAACGCGCCGCGATCGTCGATGCCGGCCGCCTCGCCGACCACGGGTCCCTCGCGCGTCTGCATGCTCACGCTCCGGTGCAACAGATAGTCGCGTTCGCGAAACTCGCGAAGCGTGCGCTCGAAGCCGTTGCTGAGGCAGTCGAGGTAGGTCTTCTCAAGGGTGAGCAGGATGCGGGCCAGCAGCACGCTGCGGTCGATCGTCCGGTCGGTCGCCATCTTGAGGGAGGTCGCCGACTTGCGTAGCGATACCGGCAGTTCGGTGAACTCGACATTCACATTGATACCGATACCGGCCACGACCCAGTCGACGCGATCCTGTTCTCCCGACACCTCGAGCAAGATGCCACCGGCCTTCTTGTTGTCGATGATGAGGTCGTTGGGCCATTTGAGATGGACCGGCACCTTCACCTGCGCCTCGATCGCTTCGGCCACGGCGTCGCCCGTGGTGAGCGTCAGCAGATGCGCGTCGGTCATGGCGATGTCGGGCCGCAGGATCACCGAAAAAAGCAGGCCTTTGCCCGGCGGGGAGGTCCAGGAGCGGCCCAGCCGCCCGCGTCCCTTGAGCTGGGTCTCCGCGACCACGACCGTGCCCTCGGGTGCACCCTCCGTGGCGAGTCGCCTCGCCTCGGAGTTGGTCGACTCGATCTCCTCGTGGTACCTGAACGACGCGCCGAGCACATGCTCCTGCGTGAGCTTGGCGACGACCGGCATGACCAGCCGGCGCGGCTCCTCTTCGAGCCGGTAGCCGCGCCGCGAGATGCCGAGGATACGAAAGCCGCGGGCCCGCAGCGAGTTCACGTGCTTGTGTACGGCATTGCGCGAGATGCCGAGCGAGTCGCTGATCGCCTGACCGGAGACGAACCCGGGGTTGTCTCGCAGGATCTCGATCACCGTTCTCTTCCGTGGACTCATGCGCTGCGATTCGATGAAGACGATTGACGCCGACGACTCCATGGCCCCCTCCGATCCGGTTACAGGAGGAGGCTAGCGATCGGGCTGCTGGTCGGAATCAGACCGTGGTTGTATCTTGCCCGGCGCCTGGTTTGACGCTGGCACGATAGTACAGCACCGCCTGAACCCGGTCGGTGACCCCGAGCTTCATGAAGATGTGGTTGATGTGCGTCTTGACGGTCTTCTCTGAGAGGAAGAGTCGCGCCGCGATCTCGGGGTTTCGTCGGCCGGCAGCCATGAGATCAAGTACCTCACGCTCCCGCGCCGTGAGCTCGGCCGACGCGCCGCCGCCGTCGGTGCTTTGCGGTAGAAGCGAACGCAGCAAGCGCAACTGTCGCGCCGTGCCGTGCTTTCGCGCCCACTCCAGCAAGGCCGCTGTGACCTTCGGCGGCGCGGAGCGCCGGCAGGCGGTGATGGTCAGGTCGCACAACGCTGCATCTTCACCGGACAGAATCTCCACAAAGAGGGGCACCGACTTCACGTTATGAGCGAGCGCCCCGAGTAGAGGGGTGCGCCACTCCGCCATCGCCTCGTCGCTCAGCGCCAGCATCGCCAGCCGCGGGCATTGGGCGAATTCCTGGCAAAGGAAGTCGATGTGACCCAGTCGCAATTGCTCGGGCAGGCAGCGACGCAGCGCTCCCGCCGCTCCCTCGTAATCGTCCATATGCCGCGCGAGGATAGCCCGGAAGAAGATGCACTGGTTGGAGATGAACGCGAGATCCAGGGCGACGCTGCGCTGCTCGACGTCGATCAGACCGGCGATTGCTCTCGTCTCATTGTCGCGAAGACCACGCACTAAGTACGATCCGGCTTCGGCGGCAAATGCAACCGATGGCGTAACGCCTGACCCAATGGCTGCAGCTCGTTCGTACGTCTGAAGTGAAGTCTCGAGGCCGCCGGTGCTGCGTTGTGCCGCTGCCAACGCGGTAAGCAGCATGGTGAGCGACCAAGCGTCTTGTTCGACTTCTGCCGTCCGCACGAACTCATTCGTTTCCAATGCATGCAACTGCTTACGCTCTTCTGCCAGTTCGAGGCGGATGACACTGTCGTCGAGCATCTTCAGAAGGTGATCGAGGCCCCGATGCTCGCATTCACTGACGATGAGGCCCACGGTCTTTTGGGCGTTCCTGTACTCGGCGAGCTCTCTCTCTAGCTCCATGACGGTGCCGAGGATCGTCACAGCGAGGCTCGCCGATCCTACGGCCTGGACCCCAGGCAGCGCGGAGCACAGTTGAGCCTTCGCCGCTCTGAAATCGCCGCGCAAGTAGTCTGCATTGCCACGCAGCGCCGCCAGCCGCGCGGTCTCCCGCGCACACGACGGCGTGGCGCTCGCCTCCGCCTCGCTCCACAGCTCCTCGGCCTCGCGCCAGCGACAAACGTAGCTGCGGGCCGAGCCCAGGCTGACTAGCGTGTGGACTCGCTGCTCCACGGTCGTGGCCGCCTCGAGAGCGGCCTCGCAGAAGCTCGCGGCCCGCTCGAAGTCGCCCTTCCAGAACCAGATCGCTTCGAGCGCGCTCAGGGCGTGGTAGATGCCCCACCGATCGTCGCGCGCCCGAAACGATGCCTCGGCGAGCGTCAGGGCATCGATCGCCTTCGACGAATCGCCCTCGCGCAGCGCCAATTGTCCGGCCAGAAAGAGGACCCAGGGGTCGTCGGCGGCGGCGTTCGGCGCCAGCCTGTCGAGCCACGACCGCAGTGAATCGAAGCGGCAGTTGTCGGTGACGAGCTCGCCGCTGCGCGACACCACGGCGAGCGCCTCGCTTGGCTCGTTGGCGGCGAAGTAGAGCTCGATGGCCGTCTCCGGGTCGCCGGCGCCTTCGACGGCGGTGGCCGTGCGCATCTGGAGATCGTGCAGCGCGACCGCGCCGTATTCGTTGGCGTACCACTGACGCAGGTAGTCGCGCAGGAGCTGGTGGTAGCGGTAGGTCCCGGTTGCGCGATCGACGAAGGTGAAGACGTTGTGCGCCACGAGGCGCTCGAGTGAGCGTCGTGCGTGGTCGGTGCGAGCCACGGTGTCGGCAAGCCCTACTGTCATCGACTCGAGGCAGCACGTCGCCAGCATGAAGGCGACCGTCTCGGCGTCTTCGCGGCGAAACGCCTCTTCGGACAGGTAGGAGAAGACGTCGCTCGTGAGGCGAGGGTCGATGAGGGCGTGCTCGATGGAACCGAAGTTGGTCCAGTCGAGTGCGCGGCTGATGAGAACGAGGCTCGCTGGCCAGCCTTCGGTGAGCGCGACCAGCCTCGCCGCCTGGTCGTCGGTAGGCCGCGTACGGGCTCGCTCGGCGAAGAGCTCGATCACCTGTCGGGCGTCGAGGCGCAGATCTTCGAAGGTCACCTCACCGACCTTGTCGTCGAGCTTGAGGCGGGCCGTGGCCACCGCGGGCTGGAACCGGCTCAGCAGGATGACGTGCACGTTGGCTGGCAGGTTGGCGAGCACGTAGTCGAGCGCGCGGTTGAGCTCGCCGGAGGCGATCGCCTGGTGGTAGTCGTCGATCACGACGTGCAGGTCGCCGTCGACCTCGTCGCGCAACTCGGACACGAGAAGAGCGGTCATCTCGGACGGAGAGAGTGGAACCTCGTGGGCCTCGGCGAACCGCTCGATCAGGATCGCGCCGAAGGCGGGCACGCGTTCGCGGATCGCCTGGACCAGCGAGGCCACGAACACGGCGGGGTCGTGGTCGAGGACGTCGAGCCTGTACCAGACGGCCCGCCACTCGAGCCGGCGCGCCGCCTCGGCGACGACCGCGGTCTTGCCATAGCCGGCCGGCGCGCGCACGATCACCAGACACTTGTTCGAGGCGGCGCCCAGCTTGGCGAGCACCTCGGGCCGTATGAGGGCGTGCCCGACGTCGGGCGTGGCGATCTTGGCCGCGACGAAGGCAGGCACCCCGGCCGCCGCGCGCCGCGGCGAGCTATGTTGGTCCACTGGCTGGCCCCCCGATCCGGGAGCCTGCGCTCCCGACTCAAGAGCGTTACTATACCAGTCGCACGAGTATCGGCACGGGCAGGAGTCGCCGAGTATGGTTGACGAACCACAGGAGACCCCCGTGACGATGTCCGCTGGCTCCTGTCCGAGCCCGGCGCCCCGCGCCGTGGAACGTCCAGTACAATACGGAGAATGACCAACCCGCCCCAGAGACCTCCGCGGCGCCGCAAGAAGAAGGAGCCGCTCGTCATCCTCGTGATCGCCCTCGTCGTTGCGCTCTTGGCGTGGCCGTTCGAGAAGCTCTTCGGACGCCAGCGCGGGAGCCGGCGGCGCTTCGTCGCGCTGCTCGTCGGCGTGGTGGTGGCGCTCGTGATCGCGGTCGCCGCCCTGGGCCAGGCCACCCAGGCCGATACGATCCATCACAACGTCACCGTCCAGGGCATCGGCGTCGGCGGCCTCACGGTCGCGCAGGCGACGGTCAAGCTCGAGCGGGCCACGTTGCCGGCAGGTGCCTTGACCGTGAGCTGGGCCGGGCACCACTGGACGTTGAGCGCCAGCGCGTTGCGTGCGCGCCTCGAGGCCAAGGCGGCGGCGCGCGCCGCCTACCGTTACGCGCGCGCAGGCAACCTGCTGGCGCGCTCCTGGGATCGCATCCGGCTGCTCTTTGCGAGCCACTCGGTCGCGCCGGCTGTGCGCTTCGCCGAGCCGGCGACCCGCGAGAGGCTCGACTCGATCTCCCGCGTCGTCGACATCAAGCCGGTCGAAGGTGCGGTCACGGTCAAGGGGGCGCATGCCGCCGTGCGCGAGGCCAAGGACGGCCGCGAGGTCGACTACGCCGCCGTGTTGCGCCTGCTGAGCGCCGCCGTGCTTGCCGGCAGGCACGACCACGTCTCGCTGCCGGTGGTCACGGTCGCGCCGGCCGTCTCGACCGCCGACGCTCAGGCCGCGGCCAGGACGGCCGTCTCCTGGCTGGCCGGGCCGCTCTCGCTCACCCACGGGGGCCATACCTGGACGATCACGCGGCAGGATCTCGGCCAGTACCTGGCCTTCGTCCACACGAAATCGAGCCCCCACCTGCGGGTGACCTTCGACTCGCCGGTCACACAAGGCTATTTCGACTACATCACCCAGCAGGCCGGCAAGCCGGGCAAGGACGCCTCGTTCGTCGTGAGCGCCAACGGCCGCCACGTGCACGTCAAGCGGGGCACGCCCAGCTACGGTGTGGTACCGGCGCCGACGATCGCCAACATGGAGGCCGCCGCCGCGGGCGGCGACCGCACCGCCCAGGCCGTGTTCGGCAAGGCGCCCGCCGAGCTCAGCTACGCCGACGCCACGGCGATGGACATCACGGCCCGCATCGGTACGTACACGACCAGCGTGGCCGGCACCACGAACCGCCTCGACAACGTCGGCCTCGGTTCGTCGTTGCTGGACAACAGCCTGATCGCGCCGGGCAAGATCTTCTCCGTCAACGCGACCACGGGTGAGCGCACCGCTGCCAAGGGCTTCAAGATGGCGCCCACCATCATCAACGGTCAGCTCGAAGACTCGGTCGGCGGCGGCATGTGTCAGGTCTCGACCACCGTCTTCAACGCCGCCTTCGAGGCCGGCCTGCAGATCGTCGAGCGCCACAACCACGAGCTCTACATCTCGCACTACCCGCTCGGCCGCGACGCGACGGTGAGCTACGGCTCCTACGACCTGAAGTTCCGCAACGACACGTCGCACTGGATCCTGCTGAAGACCCACTTCACCGGCTGGTCGCTCACCGTCTCGCTCTACAGCGCGCCGCTGCATCGCAGGGTCGTCTCATCGACCGGCAACTGGTACGGGACGGTGCCCTTCACGGTGCACAAGCAGCACGATCCCGCCCTGCCAAAGGGCAAGACCCAGATCGACACGCCCGGCATCGACGGGGTGAGCATCGACTGCTACCGCAAGGTCTACGCGTCGAGTGGCGCCCTCATCTGGAACGACGACTTCAAGAGCGTCTACTCGATGGTGCCCGAGGTGCTGCTGGTCGGCACCAAGAAGGTGGCCAGCCCGTCGCCGAGCGCGTCGGCGTCGCCCACGGGCTCGAGCTCACCGTCGCCCAAGGCGAGCCCGACCAGTCAGTAGGGACTAGCCGCTCGTCGCCAGGGCGAGGGCGAGCTCGACCGCCTGCGCGGCATCGGCCGCGCGGTGCAGGCCCTCGAGCTCGCCGGCCGGCGCGCGCAGCTCCCAGCTCTCGAGAAGGACCACCTCGCGGCCGATGGACCGCGCCAGACCGATCTCGGAAAGCGTGCCCCAGGCGCCGCCCAGGGCGATCACGACGTCGCCGCTGGCCACCACCGCGAGGTTGCGGGCGTGGCCCACGCCGGTGAGCAGGGAGAGCGTAAGGTCGGGGGCGGCTCCGGTGCGATCGAGACCGGGCAGCACGCCGACGCACTCACCGCCGCCGCGCCGCGCGCCGCGAGCCACGGCCTCCATCACACCCGACATGCCGCCGCAGACGACGACGCAGCCGCGCTCGGCGAGACGCTCCCCGAGCTCCTCGCCGAGCGCGGCGACCTCGGCCGTGCAGGCGCTGCCGCCGATCACGCTGACGTAGGTGCGACTCATCGCGCCTCCCGGGCCGTGCAGACGCCGCCGCCGATCACGTCGATGTCGGTCCGGGTCATCAGTCTTCGCCGTGCATCGCGGTCTCGGGCGTCTCGGACATGCCGTCGCTCGCGCCATCGGCCGCGGCCCGTGCCCCGCCGCCCACCCAGCCGTGCATCAGATGGAAGCCGTCGCGAAAGCCGCGGCGCTCGTAGAAGCGCTGAGCGCCGGAGTTGACCGTGTCGACGCCGATCACGTACTGGTCGAGACCGCGCGCCGCGAGCCCCTCCTCGACCGCGTCGAGGAGGGCGCCGCCCACACCGCCGCCGCGCTCGTCGGGCGCGACCGAGAGCGAGAGGAGCTCGGCGTAGTGGCTGCCCGTGAACCATACGGCGTCGGGCGGCGCGATGCGCACCATGGCGTAGCCGATCAGGCGCTCGCCGCGCCAGGCTCCGACACCAAAGGAAGAGCCGTCGGTAAGCATCGTCTCGTAGATCTCACGACGACGGGGCCAGGAGCGCTCGTGGGGCACGAGCTCGACCACCGAGTCCAGCTCGCGCAGGTGATCGATCAGCGTGCGCCAGAGCGGCTCGACGGCGTCGAGCCGGGCCGCGTCGAGAGGCGCGATCGAGGCGGCGGTCGGGGCGGCGGGTGTCGTCATGTCTGATCCCTTCGATCCGGGTCGCGGGCCGTGACGGCTCGCAGGAGCGCGAGCGCTCCCTGCTTGTGCAGCGGTTCGTTCAAGTTACCGCATTTCGGGCTCTGGACGCAGGAGGGGCAGCCGGCCTTGCAGGGGCACTCGGCGATGAGCAGGGCGGCGTCGGCGGCGAGCTCGTCGAACGCCTCGTAGGCCCGGCGCGTGAGGCCGATCCCTCCGGGGTAGCCGTCGTAGATGAACACGGTAGCGAGGTCGGTCTGCCAGTGCCAGGCGGTCGAGAGGCCGCCGATGTCCCAGCGGTCGCACATGGCGTAGAGCGGCAGGACGGCGATGCAGGTGTGCTCGGCGGCGTGCAGGGCGCCGAGCTCGGCGCCCGGCCCGGCGAGTGCCGTGAGCTCGGGCGGCAGGACGAACCAGAGCGCCTCCGTAGTGAAGACCTCTTCGGGCAGGTCGAGGGTGACGGTGTCGATCACCTCGCTGTCTTCGAGGCCGCGCTTCTGGTAGGCGACGACCTGCTCTGTCACCTCGATCGTGCCGAATGATAGAACGGCGCCGCCGGAGAGCGGGCGGGTCTCGGCGGCGCCGGTGATCGCCACGTGCTTCTCGACCTTGGCCTGCGTGTAGTAGGCCCCCCCGAACGGCTCGACCACGACGCTGGCGGCGTCGAGGTCGAGGTGGCGCACCAGGTAGCTTTCGCCGAGATGGAGGTAGACGGCGCCGGGATGGGCCGTACGAAAGACGCGCTCGCGCTCGATCGTACCCAGCACGGTGCCGTCGCGGCCGTCGGCGATGACGAAGCTCTGGGCCGAGGCCGAGCGCAGGCCGACCTGGGCCGCGGGGGAGTGGGAGTGCCCCCAGGCCAGGGCGCCGCCGGCGGTGCGGCGCAGCTTGCCGCTCGC
>DATIYD010000208.1:0-3827 GCA_035517975.1 Thermoleophilia bacterium
TGTTGTTGCAGCGCCGGGGCGGCGTCAAACCGAGCGGGCGTTGGCCCACGACGGCAAAGGGGAGGGGGGTCCGTCAGGCCTGCAGGGGGCGCACCGGGTACCGGATGACGGTCTTCACCTGCTTGGCCTCGGGGCGCGACAGGTACTCCTCCTCGTGGGCGCCGCAGATCTCGCAGCCGCTCTCGGCGATGAAGGCGCGCAGCCGTTCGACGGTGGCCACCTCGTCGGCGTAGGGCCCGAGGTGCAGGATGTGCGCGACGGTGCCGTACTCCCAAGTCTCGAGGGCGACCGGCACGTCCGGCACGGTCTGGGGCAGCTCCTCGGTGTCGTCGGGCACCGGGATGCCCCAGAGGCCGACCCACTTCTCGCGCGGGGTCTCCAGGGGAAGCGGCCAGCGTGCCCGAGGCGGGCCCGGCTTGTACTCCACGCCGCGCGGCTTGAGCACCTTGAACTTGAGCGTGAAGACCGCGCCGAACAGGGCGGGGAAGACCAGCGCGCCGACGTCGTTGGGGTCGCCCACCGAGCGCACCACGGCCATACGTTGGGCCGGCATCTCGACGAGCGCCGGCTTTTGACGGACGCCGAACGGCAGAGCCATGGTCCCCCTCCAGTGTGCAGGTTGCGCGTCTAGGCCGTCGAACGACTTCGTCGTCGCCGCTCAGGCGGGCGCGACTACGTTGCGCGCCTAGTGCCGCCAAGAGACTACGTCATTGGCGCTCAGGCATGCGTGACTTCGTCGCGCGCCTAGTCTGCCAGCAGACGCTTCTCGAGCACGATCATCTCGGGCCGGTCGGCCGCCGGCTGGGCCACGAACTCGTGGCCGCGGTAGAGGTGCTGCGAGCGCTCGTCGGCGGCCGGTACGAGCACGCGCAGGCGGCCGAGGCGCTCGGCGAAGGCGACCCCTTCGACCCAGTCGACGAGCTGATGGGCGACGGCCTGGGCCTCGAAGGCGGGGTTGACGCACAGGCAGCGCACCTCGAGGGCCTCGGGGACGTGGTCGACGACCACGTAGCCGGCGATCTCGCCCTCGGCCTCGGCCACGAAGACGGCGGCCTCGGAGAGCAGGGCGAGCAGCTCCCCGGGATCGTAGCGCTCGGGGTGGCCGGTGCCCGCGGCGAGGGGGTGCAGGGTCTCTTCGGCGAGGTAGAGGAGCATGCTCTCGTCGCCGCTGCGCATGGTGCGGATCGCGACCTTCATGCGTGTCATGTCGGCCTCCGGCGCTCGCGGAGAATCGTCTCTGGATTGTATACCGCGCGGCGCGCCGAAACGTTGCGTCGGGGCGATGGCAACGCCGGTAGGGCGGCGGCGTTACGCCGGGTAGGAGCCCAGGACCTTGAGCCAGGTGAGCTTGCAGCCCAGGCAGGAGAGCGCCTGGGCGATGGGCGGGTCGGTCGCGCGGCCGACCATGTCGATGAAGAAGATGTAGTCGCCCAGGCCCTGCTTGGAGGGCCGCGATTCGACCTTCGTCAGGTTGACGTAGCGGTAGGCGAACTCGGAGAGGATCATGAGCAGGCTGCCGGGCTGGTCCTGCGAGATGCCGCAGACGATGCTCGTCTTGTAGGTACCTTCGCCGTCCTGCGGTGCGTCGTCGCGGCTCACGAAGACGAAGCGGGTGCGGTTGTCGGGGGCGTCGTCGACGTCGCTGGCCAGCACGACGCACTCGTACATCTCGGCGGCGAGGCGCGTGCCGATCGCTACCCAGGGCCGGTCGACCCGGCTGATACGGCGCACCGCCTCGGCGGTGGAGTCGGTGGCCTCGTGCTCGACCCCGTCGAGGTGCTCGCGGATGAACTCGCGGCACTGCCCGTAGGCGTGCGGGATGCTGACGATCTTGGTGACCCGCTCGAACTCGAGCGGCTTGCGGGCGATGAGCTGCTGGTGCACCTGATGGGTGACCTCGCGCACGACGCGCAGCTCGTCGAAGCCGAAGGCCAGGCTGTCGAGGGTGACGATGACCGAGCCCTCGATCGAGTTCTCGATCGGCACGATGCCGAGGGGTGCGTCGCCGGACTGCACCGCCTTGAGCACGTCGCGGATCGAGGGATAGGGCATGGGGTGATAGGCGCCGACCGGCATGTTGGCCAGCAGGGCCTCTTCGCTGAAGGTGCCCTCGGGGCCCAGGAAGGCGATCGGCGCCGAGGCCGGCGTGCTCACTGGGGCTCCCGCGGACGCGGCGGCTCCGGCTCGGCGGCCGCCGGGGGGCCGGCCGGCGCAGCCGCGCCGGCCTGGGCCGGCGGCACCGTGACGCCCACCAGGGCGCGCTCGACGACCTCGACCTCTTCGGGGGAGAGGGCGCGGTCGGGCACCGAGCGGCGCAGCTCCTTGACGTAGATACGCGCGTAGTCGCGTGAGTGGATCATGCTGATGACGAGGCCCGAGGCGTTGTTGTCGAGCAGCGCGATCGAGGCGCTCTGCTCGCCGCCGATGTCGCGGAAGGCGTCGTAGCGCACCACCGCGCGGTGACTGAAGGCGCGGTCGAGCTCGGCCTTGTGGTGGCCGAGCAGGTCGTCGAGGCCCTGCACGGCGTCGCGCAGGTTGCGCACCTGCTCCTCGAGGTCCTGCGCGTGGCTGACGATGTCGCGTTCGCCGTGGACGCCGAGCACCGCCACCTGGGCGCGGCGCAGGCGGCGCTGGCCGACAAGGAGACGCACGACCAGCACCAGCAGCACGATGGCGAGCGCGGCGGCGCCAAGCGCCAGATAGGGGGCGATGTCACGCAAGCTCTGCAACTCCCGGTCTTACTTGAGGACCGGCACGATGACGAACGAAGCGTGGTTGTTGGAGAGCACCTTCTCGCCGGGCACGGGGCCGACCGAGACCTTCAGCGTCGAAGCCTTCGTGATGGCCGTCGTCGGGATGCTCAGGTTGGTCACCTGCGCGGTGCGCGTGGCGCCGACCGGGAGGTCGGGGATGGTGGCCGTGAGGGGCGCCGAGGCGGTGCCGTCGGGCGCGACCCAGACGACCTTGACGGCCACGTTGGTCTCGGCCGACTTGCCCGGGTTCTTGACGGTGACCAGCACGACCTGGTCGACGCTGGCGGTGAAGTGGGTGGACGTGCCCGCGGCGAGCGTGACGGTCTTGCCGTTGCTCTTGATGGCCACGCCGTCGAGGCTGACGCCGTGCACGCCCGTCAGCGTGGTCGACGACGAGATGCTCGCCAGGGCGGCCTGCAGCGCGGCCGCCGAGAACCACGCGCCGGCCTTGGCAAAGGAGGCGCCGGGCGGCACCGCGACGTTGCTCACGCCGTCCTGCTTCATGACGTTCTGCGCCGGGACCCGGTAGAGCGTGGCGTAGTAGACGGCGGGACCGGTGAAGTAACCCGACAGGGCGGCCAGCTTGCGGGCGGTGCCCTGGATGTTCTTGCCCGAGAGGGCGGCCAGCAGCCCTTTGCTGGCCAGGCTCACGCCGGCCAGCCGCACCTGCTGGCCCTGCACCAGCACCTGGTGGAGGCTCTTGAGCTTGCCCGGCGGGCTGATGTTGACGGTGGTCTTCACGATGCCGCTCTGCGCCGCGACGATGTTGGCGAGCCGGGTCTTCAGCTCCGCCTTGCCGTAGCGGGTGGGATCGGCGAGCAGCGCGGCGAGCGGCTGGTCGACGTTCTTGGTGGCCTGGGTCTGGACGCTCTGCACCTCGCTGAAGTAGGTGCGATACGACGATTCCTTGGCGTTCTGCTGGCAGGAGCGCACGACGAGCGCCAGCACGAAGACCACGACGAACAGGGCGATCAGGGCGATGACGAGGCGCTGGATGCGAAGGCGGGAGCGGTTGGTGCGTTTGCGCCTCGAGCGGGGCGCCGGCGGAGTTACCTGAGTGACCTCTGCGTCATC
>DATIYD010000209.1:0-3431 GCA_035517975.1 Thermoleophilia bacterium
CCCCCCCCCCCCGCGCCAGCCGCTTCTCAGATCGCGAGGCGGCCGAGCTCGAGCCGCAGGGCCGCTTCGAGCGCCGGATAGCGCAGCACGATGCCGGCCTTCTCGAGCCGCTCAGGCACGACCCGCTGCCCGCCGAGCAGCATGACCTCGCCCATCTCGCCGAAGACGGTCCGCACGACGCCCGCCGGCAGGGGGACCAGCGTCGGCCTGCCCAGCACGCCGCCCAGCGTCGTGGCGAACTCGCGGTTGGTGACCGGTGACGGGCTCGTCACGTTCACCGCGCCGTCGATCGTCGCCGCGTAGAGCAGATCGCCCACGACACCGATCAGATCGTCGAGCTCGATCCAGCTCAGCCACTGCGCGCCCGAGCCGACCGGGCCGCCGGCTCCGGCGCGAAACGCCGGCAGCACACGCCCGAGCATGCCGCCGACGGCCGTGAGCACGACGCCGAACCGCATGGGGATCACCCTGATGCCGGCGCGGTTCGCCGCCAGCAGGGGCGCCTCCCACTGCCGGCAGACGTCGGCCAGGAAGTCGAGGGCCGAGCCGGGCGGACTGGCCTCGGTCAGCACGGCGTCGCCCCGATCGCCACCGTAGTACCCGACCGCCGAAGCCGACAGCAGGGTCCGGGGTCCGTCCTTCATGGTCGCGATCGTCTCCGCCAGCAGCGTCGTGCCCTGGCTGCGGCTGTTCACGATGGCCTGCTTGCGGGCGGCCGTCCAGCGATGGCCGGTGTTCTCGCCGGCAAGGTTGACGACGGCGTCGAGGCCGGCGAGCGCGGCCGGCGCGAGCCTGCCGGCGGCCGGGTCCCAAGTGACGTCGCCCGGGCGCTGCGCGGCGCCGCGCCCGATACGCACGACGGTGTGCCCGCCGCTCTCCAGAAAGGCCGTAAGCTGGCCGCCGATCAGGCCGCTCGCCCCCGTCACGCCGACCCGCAGCCGGGGTTCGCCGGCGTGGGCGGCGTGCCTGGTGAGATCGGCCAGCGTGCGCTCCTGCCGAAAGCGGAAGAGGCGTTCGAGGAAGTGTCTGACCGGTGTACCGGCCACGAGGCCGCCGGCGTCGCCCAGGGGCAAGCGATACTCGACGTGATCCTCGACCACGCAGCGGTCGGGGCCGTCGGGGATGAAGGTGTGCGTGTGCTCCCAGGCCTCGAAGGGGCCGTGAAGCTGCCGGTCGCTGAAGCGCCGGCCTGGCTCCGCGTCGCCGTGTGCCGCGATCCAGCGCCGGCGCAGCGGGCCACTGCCGTACTCGAACACGAGCGTGCCGTGATCTTCGATGCCGCCGCTGCGCTCGATCACCTGCGACCGCAGCCAGGGCGGGCTCAGACGCTCGAACGCGCCCGGCCGCGCGTGCCACGCGTAGACCTGCTCGGCGGGAAACGGGACTGAGCTGCGCCATTCGAAGACGGGCATCGCGTGCCTCCCGTTCGGGGACCGGTCTGGCACCCTTTGTATCCGGACCGGGGCACGGTCAAGCGCGTGGAGTCGCAGCCGGTCGGGAACATCGGCACAAGGAGAGAAAACGATCCGGGCGGTCTCGACACCGCCCGCGCGCTGGAACGAGAGAAGGTCGCGGTGCCATGACAGAGACAGCAACGTTCGCCGCAGGGTGCTTCTGGGGAGTCGAGGAGCGGTTTCGCAAGCTCCCCGGCGTCGAAGACGCGGAGGTCGGCTACACCGGCGGCTGGACGGTCGATCCCACCTATCACGACGTGTGTACCGACAAGACCGGTCACGCCGAGGCCGTGCGGGTGACCTTCGACCCGGAGACCATCTCCTACGACCAGCTCGTGACCGCCTTCTTCGCCATGCACGATCCCACGACGCTCGACCGCCAGGGCCCCGACGTGGGCAAGCAGTACCGGTCGGCGATCTTCGCCGAGACTCCCGCCCAGCAGGAGACGGCCACCGCCGTGCGGGACCGCCTGCAGGCGCAGGGCGGCAACCAGCGGCGCATCGTCACCGAGATCGTGCCGGCGAGCGAGTTCTACCGGGCCGAGGACTACCACCAGCGCTACAACGAAAAGCACCACCGCGTGCGGTTTCCTTTCTGATTCCGGAACGCCGCACGAGCGGAAACGGTGGGCGACGCTTGCTTTTCCGGGTGGAACGCGGCCATAATCACGCCTACTGCACTTATCCTTGTTGTTGACCGTTTTTATCAGCTATGGCTGCGGGAGGGATCCATGGTGACGGGAGGCAAGCCGGCGGAGCCCGCCCGGGGCGACGCCCGCGAGCACAGCGAGTCCGACGTCGACCGGCGCATCCTGCAGGCGGTAAGGAGTCTCGACTACGGCTCCGTCGAGGTGATCGTGCACGACTCGCGCATCGTTCAGATCGAGCGCCGAGAGAAGGTGCGGTTCGACAAGACGGCCGGCGAGCAACCGCGGCCCTGACCAGCAGACCGGGCCTCTTCGGCTGCGCCCGACAGTGACCGGAGCGGCAGAGCGCGCCGCGGGCCCACCAGCCCACAGTCCACCGTCCTACAACGCCAAATGACCCACCGGACCACCGGCGGTCGTTCCAGAAGAAGCGAGGCACGCCATGGGACTCGCAGGGAACGCCGCGATCAGGTCCGCCGCACCCGGCAGTCGTAGCGCCGGTCGTTCCGCCCTCTAGCGATCCCAGGACGCCCCGCTCCTTCACTTCCGAACGGGAAGGAGCGCACACGTGATCGAGACCATCACCATCCTTGGAGGCCACGGCAAGACCGGAGAGCCCGAACCCGTCGAGCGCCTCGAGCTGCAGATGGGAAACGTGGCCAGCATCGTCGGGCCGACCGGCTCCGGCAAGACCACGCTCATCAACGACATCGAGATGTTCGCCGAGGCCGACACGCCCTCGGGGCGCACGATCCTGATCAACGGCAAGCCGGCGCCCGAGGAGTACCGCAACGATCCCTCGCACAACCCGATCGCTCTGATCACCCAGCACACGACCTTCCTCTCCGACCTGCCGGTCGGCGAGTTCCTCGAGATCCACGCCCGGGTGCGCTCGGAGGGCGGCAAGCATGCCGCCGGCATGATCGCCGACACGATCGACTTCGCCAACGAGCTCACCGGCGAGGCGATCGGCCTGGACGTGCGCATGACGGAGCTCTCGGGCGGCCAGACGCGCTCGCTGCTGATAGCCGACGCCACCATCATCTGCGACACGCCGATCGTGCTGCTCGACGAGGTCGAGAACGCCGGCATCGACCGCTCCCGCTGCCTCGAGCTGCTGCGCCGCCAGCGCAAGATCTTCATCTTCGTCACGCACGACCCGCGCATCGCCTTGCTCTCCGACTTTCGCATCGTGATCGCCGAGGGCCGCATCATGAAGATCCTCGGGACCAACGAGCAGGAGCGCGAGCTGGCCACCAAGGTCACCCGGCACGACGACGTGCTCTCCGGCTTGCGCGACAAGCTCCGGCTGGGCTACTCGCTCTCCGGC
>DATIYD010000210.1:0-12391 GCA_035517975.1 Thermoleophilia bacterium
CGTACAGCAGGGCGAGGTAGAGCGAGGCGAAGTCGCCCACGTAGGCGCTCGAGAGCACGCGGGCCAGGGGGAGCCCGCCACGCGCCGCGACGCGCACGACGCCGGCCACGCTCGGCTGCACGATCGCGGCCGTCAGGTCCATGCGGCGGCGCAGGCGCTCGTCGCCGGCCGGGTCGTCGAGCAGCACGAGCACGACCCGGGCCGTCACGCCGGGGTTGGTCGCCCAGCCGGCGAGCTCGTTGTGGTCGAGCTCGGGCAGCTCGTTGAAGAAGGCGGGGGTCTTGGCGTTCTCGTTCAGCTGACCCTTCCAGCGCCGGGCCGCCGGCGCCGTGACCCCCGCGCCGTAGACGACCGGCACGCGATCGAGCAGGCGCCGGGCGATGACCTTGGCTTCGTTGTCGGGGTCGTCGACCTCGGGGGCAAGGCCGGCGCGCAGGCCCGCCGTCACGTCGATGGCCTCGGCCACCTGCTCGTCGAAGCCGGGCGCGAGGCCGGCGGCCTCGAGCGCGGCGCCGATGGGCGTCGCGAGGTAGCCGATCGAGGCGCGCGGCTGCAGGCCGGGCGGCGGCGCCACGAGCGGCAGGCCGTGGCGGGCGGCGAGCTCGGCCAGGCGTCCGCCGGAGGCCACGCAGACCGGCCGGCAGCCGCGCGGGAGCGCGCGTTCGACACAGCCGAGCGTCTCCTCGGTGTTGCCCGAGTAGCTCACGGCGATCACGAGGGTGCGCTCGGAGACCCAGGCCGGCAGCTCGTAGCCGCGCACGACCTGATAGGGCACGGGCGCGGTGCCGAGGCAGGCGCCGACCACGTCGGCGCCGATCGCCGAGCCGCCCATGCCGCACACGGCGACGCCGTCGGGCCGGCCGGCGGCGACCAGCCGCTTGCCGGAGAGCACGGCCACGGCCCGCGTGTAGCCGGCCTCGAGCTGCTCGGGCAGCGAGGCGGCGGCGGCGAACTGGCCCGCGGGGTCGAGCCCGGCCACGTCGGCCATCCCCAGGGCGGCGGCCACCCGCGAATCCGCGCCTCCGGCGACGTCGGTGCTCATGAGGCGTCCTCCTGATGGATGACCGACAGCACGAGATCGCGCTTCTCCTGCATCTGCTCGGCGCTCGCGGCGCCGAGGTTGAGCCGCAGCAGCGGCTCGGTGTTGGAGGCCCGCACGTTGAAGTGCCAGTCGGGGTAGTCGACCGAGACGCCATCGAGGTGGCCGACCTCGCCGTCGGCGAAACGCTGCTCGAGTCGCCCGAGGGCGGCCGGCACGTCGTCGACGCGCGAGTTGATCTCTCCCGAGATGAAGTAGGTGGCGCGCAGCGGCTCGAGCAGCTCGGCGAGCGTGGCGCGCTTGCGTGAGAGCAGCTCGAGGATGAGCAGCGCCGGGATGAAGCCCGAGTCGGCGTTGTGGTTGACCTGGAAGTAGTAGTGGCCCGAGACCTCGCCGCCGAAGAGCACCGTCTCGCGGCGCATGCGCTGCTTGAAGAAGGCGTGGCCGACGCGATTGACGAGCGCCTCGCCGCCGTTGGCGCGGATGGTGTCGGGTACCGCCCGGCTCGCACGCAGGTCGTAGAGGATCTTCGCGCCGGGATTGCGCACGAGCAGGGCCTCGGCGAGCAGCGCGGTCACGAAGTCGCCGGGCACGAAGGCGCCGTACTCGTCGATGAAGAAGCAGCGGTCGGCGTCGCCGTCCCAGGCGATGCCGAGCTCGGCCTTGTCGGCCACGACGCGCTCGCGCAGCGCGCGGCTGTTCTCTTCGAGCAGCGGGTTGGGCGCATGATCGGGGAAGCGGCCGTCGACCGTGAAGGAGAGCTCGATGCGCTCGATCGGCGTCTCGTCGAAGACCAGTGGGGCCAGCTTGCCGGCGGCGCCGTTGGCGGCGTCCATGGCGACCCGATACGGGCGCAGCACCGCGGGGTCGATCTGAGCGAGCAGGTGTCGCACGTAGTCCGGGTAGAGGTCGTCGAAGTCGACCGGCGGCAGGCCGGCCGGCGGAGCCTGGACCATGTCGAGCACGCGCCGCTTGAGCTCGGGGATACCGGCGTCGCCCGAGAGCGGCAGGGCGCCCTCGCCGACGAGCTTCATGCCGTTGTACTGGGGCGGGTTGTGCGAGGCGGTCACAGCGGCGCCGCCGTCGAAGCCGCGATCGGCCACGCCGAAGTAGAGCATCTCGGTCGGCGTCATGCCGAAGCTCGTCACCCCGGCGCCGGCCGCGGCTGCCCCGGCCGCGAACGCGTCGGCGAGCTCGGGCGACGAGAGCCGCGGATCGTGGGCGACGGCCAGACGCCGGGCGCCGAGCTGCGCGGCGAGGGCCGCGCCGATGCGGCGGGCGCCCTCGGCGTCGAGCTCCTGCGGGTAGAGGCCGCGGATGTCGTAGGCCTTGAAGGCCTCGGGCGAGACCGTCATAAGCCGTCTCCTCCGTCGAGCTCGCGGAACCTGACGGCGCCGTCGGCCAGCACCGTCTCGGGAAACAGGCAGCAGCCGTTGGCGATCACGTTGTCGGCGCCGATCCGGCAGCCGTCGCCGATCACCGCGTTGCGGACGTGGCAGTTCTCGCCGATCGTGGCGCCGCTCACGACGACGCTGCGCCCGATGGCGGCCTGGGCGCCGATCGTCACGTCGTCCTGGACGACCGACTCGGTGACCTCGGCGCCGGCGGCGAGCGTGCAGCCGGCGCCGACCACGGCGAGGGGGCCGATCCGGCTGCCGGCGGCGAGCGTGGTGCCGGCGCCCACATGGGCCGGGGGCACCACCTTGGCACCGGCGGCGACCACGGCGTCGGGCGCGACGAACAGATACGAGGCCCCGAGGTCGGCCGAGACGCTGGTCGCGATCGTGCCCTGCAGCAGGTCGAAGTGCGCCTGGAGATAGCTCTCGGGGGTGCCGATGTCGCGCCAGTAGGCGTCGGAGACGAAGGCGTACAGGCGCCCCTCGGCGGCGAGCTGCGGGAACACGCCGCGCTCGACTGAGAGCTGACGGCCGGCCGGGATCAGGTCGAGCACTTCGGGCTCGAGCAGGTAGACGCCGGCGTTGATCAGCGCGCCGTGCGCCGGCACCGCGTACTCGGCCCCGGGCTTCTCGACGAACTCGAGCACCCGGCCGTCGTCGGCGATCTCGACCAGGCCGTAGCGCCGCGGGTCGTCGACGCGCGTGAGCAGGATGGTGGCGAGGCCGCGGTGCCGGGTGTGGAACTCGCGCATGGCGCTCAGGTCGACGTCGGTCAGGACGTCGCCGTTGAAGGCGAAGAGCGGTCCTTCGTCGAGCTCGGCCGCGACGTTCCTGATGGCGCCGGCCGTGCCGAGGGGACGCTCTTCGACCACGTAGCGCACCTCGAGGCCGTAGCGCTCTCCCCCGCCGATCGCGGCGCGCAGCGAGTCGGCCAGATAACCGGCCGAGAACACGGCCCGGGCCACGTCGTGGCGGGCGAGGTTCTCGAGGATGTACCCCACAAAGGGCCGGCCGGCCAGAGGCACGATCGGCTTGGGCACGCGCGAGGTGATCGGCCGCAGCCGGGTACCCTCGCCGCCAACGAGCACGACCGCCTGACGGCACGCTGCGTCGCCGGCCATGCCTTGCGGCCTACCTGGCCTCGTCGGAGGTGACGGGGTCGGCGCTCGAGAGGGGCTCGTCGAAGGTGCCGATGCCGCCGTAAACGAGGCCGGCGGCCGCGACGGCCACGGCGTCGAGGACGTTGCGCCCGTCGATGACGTGCCGGCCGAGCATGCGCTCTGAGACCGCGCCCCAGTCGAGGGCCACGATCTCGGGCCACTCGGTGACGAGCACGGCAGCGTCGGCGCCGTCGAGAGCGTCGAGCGCACTCGCCGCGATCTCGATGCCGGGGAACAGGTCGCCGTGCGTACCGGGCGGCACCATGGGGTCGTACGCCGAGACGCGCACGCCCTCGGCCCGCAGGCGCGCGGCCAGCACGATCGAGGCGGCTTCGCGCAGATCGTCGGTATGCGGCTTGAAGGTGAGGCCGAGCAGCGCCACGCGGCGGCCGCGCAACGGCCCGACGCGCTCCTTGAGCTTGCCGAGCACCCGTCGTTTCTGCAGGTGATTGACCTCGATGACCGCGTTCAGGAGCTGGAAGTGATAGCCGGAGTTGCCGGCGAGCTGCTTGAGGGCCTGTACGTCTTTGGGAAAGCACGAGCCGCCGTAGCCGATGCCGGCCTGCAGGAAATGCGGCCCGATGCGGTGATCGAGACCCATGCCGTCGGCCACCGTGCGCACATCGGCGCCGACGGCCTCGCAGACGTTGGCGATCTCGTTGATGAACGAGATCTTGGTGGCCAGGAAGGCGTTGGACGCGTACTTGATCATCTCGGCGGTGGCCACGCTCGTGCGCACGACGGTGGTCTCGATGCCGGCGAAGAGAGCCTCGACCTCGTCGCCGTCGGTGTCGCGGTACGAGCCGATCACGATGCGGTCGGGATGCAGGACGTCGTCGACGGCGGCGCCCTCGCGCAGGAACTCGGGGTTGGAGACGTAGCCGATCGACGACGCTCCGGCCGCCTGCAGCTCGGCGACGACGCGCTCGCCGGTGCCGACCGGCACCGTGCTCTTCATGACCAGCAGGCGCTCGCCGTCGTGGGCGACGATCTCGCGCACGACGCTCTCGACGCGCGACAGATCGGCATCGCCCGACGGTGAAGGCGGCGTATCGACGGCGATGAACAGCACGCGGGCGCACTCGCAGAGCTCGTCGTAGGAGGTCGTGAACGAAAGCCGATCGCGAGCCCCGACCATGAGGTCTTCGAGGCCGGGCTCGTAGATGGGCACGCGGCCGTCGCGCAAGGCAGCGACCTTGGCTTCGTCGACGTCGAGGCAGACGACCTGATGGCCGAGGTGAGCGACGCACACCGCCGTCACCAGGCCCACGTACCCGACTCCGATGACCCCGACTGGCCGCTGTGTCTGTGGCACGGTTCGCTGCTCCCTCGCTCGCGGTCGCCTAGTCTACCATAGGGTGCAGGCTCTTCAGCGGCCACCGGGGCGGCCGCGAAAGACGTCTGCTGGGGTGTGCCCGGCCGCTCACGCGCCGACACTCAGGGGGCCGCCGCGGGAGCGAGCGCCGCCTGGAGCTCGTCGAGCGAGTTACGGTCGTGCGGGTTCAGCGCGACCGCGCGGCGCAGCGACGCGGCCGCCTGAGCGCGCTGGCCCAGGACGTCGAGCTGCAGCAGACCGAGCTCGTACCAGGTCGCGAAGTTCTGGGGCTGCAGGTGCACGGCCTGCTGGAGCGTCGCGAGGGCGTGGGCCGTCTTGCCCTGCTGCTGCTCGACCTGGGCCAGCGTGAACAGCGGATCGACCGCGAGCGGGTCGAGCCGGTGGGCGCGCCGCGCCTGGGCGGCGGCCGGCGCCGTGCGCTGCTCGCTGGCCAGCGCGACCGCGCGCGACAAGGCGCGACCAGACAGGAACGGCGCCACGAAGCTCAAGGCAAGCAGCACGAGCAGGCCTGTCGCCAGCACCCGTGAAGCGAGGCCGAAGCGCAGTCCGGCGGCGCGACGCGGCCGGGCGGCAGCCCTGCCGGCGTCCGCGATGTCATCGGCTTCTACCGCAGCGGCGGCGGCAAGCTGCGTCCGCCGGCCGCGGACGTAGGCGGCCGCCACGCCGGCGAGCAGGAGAAAGGCGAGAGCGGCCGCGACCACGTCCCAGTCCCAGTCGATCGTCAGGTGGGCGACGAAGGCGACGCTCGCGGCCTGTAGCGCGGCCAGCAGGCCGCGGTCGGCGTCGCGGCCGGCGCGGCCGAGCGGCCGCAGCGCCGCGACCAGCAGACCGCCCACGAAGAGCACGAACAAAACGAAGCCGACCACGCCGGTCTCGCTCAGCACGTTGACCCACTGGTTATGGGCGTGTCTCACGATGATGGAGCCGTTGGCGCGATAGAGATCGTTGATGAACCGGAACGTGCCGGCGCCCGTGCCGGCCAGCGGGTGGTGCGTGAAGCTGCGCAGTCCGTCGCGGGCCATGGGGATACGCCCGTTGTTGCCCAGGTTGAGCAGACGCCCGGCGCCGCTCGAGGACGTGGCGCCGCCCGAGTCGGACGAACTGAACTGGCGCGCCACCTTGTGAGCCATGCCGCTCACCCCGCCGTTGCGCGCCGCGAAGGCGAGACCGCCGACCGCCACCAGGACGATGGCCGCGACGAGCACCGCTGCCCCCACGACCGTGCGCACCCTGCCGGCGAGAGTGACGCGCCGGGTGACCAGCGCCGCGGCGACCTGGAGAACGGCCGCGGCGACGATCGCGAGCGCCACGGAGCGCGCGAAGTCGTGACCCTGGCCCGTGCGCAACGCGTCGTTCGCGGTGGCGTTGAAGAGCGTGTGCAGGTGGCGGGCGCCGTAGAGCGCGACGGCGACCGGCGCCGCGGCCAGGACGAGGCTGAGAACGCCCTGCAGGCGTTCGTTGCTGAGGGCGAAGTAGACGACGAGGGCCAGAACGAGAGCCAGCGACCCCCCGCGCGAGAAGGCGAAGAACAGGGTGAACAGGAACAGGGCGAGGGCGCCGGCGCAGGCGCCTCGCGCCGCGGCCGGCAGGCCGCGGCGCGAGGCGCCCTCGAGCGCCGGCACGATGGCCATGACCTGCAGCACGGCGAGCACGTTCCAGTAGCCGACGGGGGCGCTCAGGCGGGCGTAGAGATGGGCGTGTGTTAGCTTGTCCGGCAACACTTTCCCGAGCATCGCGTACACGGCCACGGGGACCATCGCGACCACGAAGCCGTAGCCGGCCAGGCGCAGGTGCCAGGGGCCCGCCGGGGTGCTCAGCACGACGGCCGCCACGACGACGTAGAAGGCGGTCAGGTCGAAGGCCAGCCACGACAGGTCCGGACCGATCGACCAGACGATCGACAGGCCCTCCCACAGGGCGAACAGCGCGAACGCCGAGAGGGCGACGAGCGCTACCGGATCGAGCCTGAGACGCCTCGGAGCGAGCCACACCCACACGCCTGCCAACGGCAGCACCACGAGTACGAGCGGCGCTGTGCGGGAAAAGATGTAGCCGCCCGAGAGGAAGGACAACGCGACGACGGCGGCGAGCACCGCCACGATCGGGAGGAGGGCCGCGAGACCGTGCACACCGCGGGGCCGCGATTCGCGCGGAGCCGGGTGCGGCATGTCGGTGCGAATCGCTGCCGTGTGATCCTCCACAGGGCGCATTATATGACTTGTGGTGGAGGCTCGACGGGGCCAACGGGCGCTCGTTGCAATCGTCCGACCCGCATGGTATAAGCAATTCCTATCCGAATAAGACGGGAATTGAGACCGGGAATCGAGGGGGTTTCGTTGAAGCTCAGAATCGTGACTATCGCAGTCCTCGTGATCGTCGCGGTGCTCATGGTGGCTGCGGTGGCGCAAGCGGCATCCAGCACGACGACGGCGATCATCAAGGACGCCCAGGACGGCCATCTCGACGGTACCTACACAGCGGCGCAGGTGCGGACGGCGCTCGCGTTCCTGAAGAGCGACCCGTCGCTCGAGCAGTACACCAACGTCGAGGGCGTGCTCAACGACTTCCTCGCCAGCGAGACGGCGCCCGCCGCCCAGAACGGCACCCTGTTGTTCACTGGCGGCTCCACCGTCGTCATCTTCACCGTGGGCCTCGCGCTCATGGGAAGCGGCTTGCTGCTCCGCCGGCGACTCACCGCCTGACGGCCTGTCTTTAGACATTCGCAAGCACGCGGCGAGCGCCCCGGCAACGGGGCGCTCGCCGTTTGTGACGTCAGCCGGGCAGGACGACGGTGAGGGGCGCCGTGCTCGAGCTCGACGCCGACGGCGCGATCTGCGCGGCGGACAGGCCCAGGTCACCGGCCAGCGCCAGGGCTTGCCGCTTGTCGGGCTTGGCGTAGTACACGATGGTCAGGACCGACGAGGGGAACCGCGGCCCGGGAGTCGCGGCCGGCTTTGCAGCGTAGCCCATCACGTCGAGCCTGGCCGCGAGCCGCGCGGGGGCCGCGGCGGGACCCACCACGGCGACCTTGGTGAGCGTCCGCTCGTAGTAGCTCACCCCGAGATGGGTCGCCGCCAGGCGCGGTGCGAAGAACGCGGGCTGCACAACCCGCACGAACGTGGCCGCGTCGAGTCTGGCCCAGCGGGCCACTACGCCGGCCGACAGGGCGGTCGCGACGGATGCGCCCGGCGTCGCGCCGGCGGCGGGCGTCGCGCCGGCGGTCGCACCCGCGCCACTGGCGGGCGTCGCGCTCCCGCGGATGGCGGGCGTCGCGCTCGAGCTCGGTGTCGCGCTCCCGCTGGACGACGGGCTCGCGCCCGGCGTCGGGCTCGCCGAACCGGCAGCGACGGGGGCCGCGAGCAGAGCCGCCACCGGCGAGAGCGGCAGGCCGGCGCCGGCCGCCTGCGCCGCGATGTTGTAGTTGACCGCGACCCCGGCACCCGGCACCTCGGAGACGATGGCCGGCAGAGCCGCGGCGCGCACGCCGGCGAGCGCCGCCGCGAGCGTCGGCCCGGTGGTGCCGGGCGAGTCGCCCGAATCTCCGGGCGGCCCCAGAGCCACGACGACTCCGAGCGGCGCGGCCCTCGTGCCGGTCTGGGCGAGGGCGCGCTCGACCGCGCCCGGGCTCGAGCAGGAGCGCAGGCGGACGACCACGCCTCGCACGCCATAGCCGCGCAGAGCCCGCGCGAAGGCGTTGCGGTAGGTCGCCGCCCGGCGGCCGAGCGGCGCCGTCAGGACGAGCACGGTACGCCCGGCTCGCTGCGTCTGCACCGTCGGCTCGTAGACCGGCGAGGTGGCGTCGAAGGCGAAGGACTGGCGGAGGGCGAGCAGCGGGTAGGCGGCCGGCAGCCAGCGCTCATAGCGGCCGCGAAGGTCGACCGTCACCGGCAGCGAGCTCGTCACGAGGTCGCCGGGGCCGGTGGTGTTGAGAGCCGCGCCGATCGTCGAAGCCGCTTGCAGCTTGAGGGCCGTGTCCACGTCGGTCGAGCCGAGGATGTAGTTCACGAAGCCGACGAGGTTGAGCTGATCGGCGAGACCGTTCTTCAGCACGGCGCGCAGGTAGTGCACCTGCCGGCGCAGCGCGAGGGTCGGCGACTGGTTCTTCGCCCAGACGCCCACGAGCGGCACCGGCCGCCCGTGCACGAGGTTCGGCGTGCTGATGAAACCGGGCAGCGCCGCGCGCACCGCCAGCGGATCGACCGTGATCCAGGAACCGAACGTGACCGACAGGCACTTTCCGAGCGCGTGCGCCGCCACCTTGGGCCCCGCCTGGTCGGCGATCTCGGCCAGGGGCTGCAGGCCCGCGCCGGGCAGCTCGCAGGTGAGGCGCGCCGGCACGACGACCGCCGTGAAGCGTGCCTCATCGACGTCGAGGTGCAGCCACACGACGCCGGCGCAGCCCTGTTTGGCGGGTCCGTTCACGAAGACCGCCATGTCACGAGGTGGCGGGGCCGGGGCGAGCGGAGGCCGTTTGGCGACGGCCGGCACGACGCGGTGCCACGGTCCGGGCGTCGCGAACAGGATGATGACGCCCAGCGTCACGAGCACGCCGAGGAGCACGGCGGCCCAGCCGTCGAGACGCCGTCGCGGCGCCGTCGCGGGGCTCACTTCACGGGGGCGAACGACGTGGCGAGAGCCATCATGGCGTCGTTGCTGATCTCGTTGTCGAGGGTGTTGCTCACCCAGAGCAGGGTCCGCCCGGCCCTCCAGGCGACCATGTGCAACTGGGAGCCGTTGTAGAACTGCAGGTAGCGCACACGCTTGATCGTGCGCACGACGTCGGGCGAGGCGATGGCCGGCGGGTTGGTCCAGCGGGTCTCCTCGATGTGCCAGTAGCCGCCGCTCGTCGTCGTGCCCACCACGACGGCCGACGCGCGGTTGCCGTGACCGGTCGGGAGGATGTACGTGCGCGACATGGCCCAGTCGTAGGAGTAGCCGGGCACCCACGACGTCGGCATGCGCAGCTTGAGCCTGGCCGTATGGGAGAGCTGCTGCCACTCCGTGGTGTCCTGCGGGCTGTTGGTGAGCACGGTGGGGCCGGGCGGCGCCTTCTGCGGCAGCACGAGCGTGCCGCTGTACGAGGAACCCAGCACGACGGTCACACCGCCCTGCACGCCGGGGGCCCGCGCCAGCGTGATCACGCGGCTGGGCGGCAGCATGGTGGCGATCTTGCGCGCGTTGCCGAGATAGGCCTGCGTCGCGTAGACGAGCGTGGCCTGCGTGTCGCCCTGCACGACATTGCCGGTCACCGAGGCGCGGTATCCCTGGGCGGCGAGCTGGGTCGCGGTTCCGGCGGCGCTGCCGGCCGTGGCGCCGCCGTTGCTGACCGAGACCGTGAACGTGCTCTTGGGCTGCGTCTCGCCGCTTGACTGCACCACCGGCGGACGCTGCGGGTGCAGGAACTGGTCGACCACGGCGGCGACCTCGGCGGGCGAGGCCTGCAGCTCGTCGGCGCCGCCGACCACGATCGGCTCGCCGACCAGATGGGTCTGGTAGATGCGCGAGGTGTTGACGCCGAGGCCGAGCTGGACGAGCCCCAGGAACTGCTTGATCGAGGAGATGTCGGAGATCGTGTTGCGCGTGAACAGGCGAATGAGCTTGGGGAACTTGAGTACGTTCTGCCAGCGCAACGCCTGCCGCTTGAGCTCGCGCAGGAACAGCTGCTGGCGCTGCATGCGCCCCCAGTCGCCGAGCTGGTCGTGCCGGTAGCGGACGAAGCCGAGCGCGTTCGCGCCGTTCAGCCGCTGGTAGCCGGCGGGGATGTCGATCGACGAATAGCCGGTGACGGCGGTGTTGTTGTAGTACTGGCGGTCGACGTCGATGTAGACGCCGCCGAGGTAGTCGACCATGTCGGCGAAGCCGACGAAGTTGACGTCGAGGAAGTGATTGACCGGCAACCCGGTGAGCGCCTTGAACGTGGCCACCGACAGGGCCGGTCCGCCGTCGGAGTAGGCGGCGTTGATGCGGTCGCTCCCCCAGCCCGGGATCTCGACACGCAGGTCACGCGGGATCGACAGCATCGATATGCTCTTGTTGGAGGGATCGATGCGCAGCAGCATGATGCTGTCGGAGCGCCCCTTGTCGCCGGCCATGTGCTCGCGGCGGTCGCTGCCCAGCACGAGGATGTTGACCGGCTCGTGCGAGGTGTGTGTGACCGTGAGCTGCTTCTTGACCGCCTTGACGGTCGCCTTGGCGGCTTTGGTCCCGCCGCCGGCCTGGGCCAGCGTGTTCTGCAGATAGCCGAAGGCGATCCCGACCGAGGCGGCGGTCGCGACCACGATCACGAGCACGGTCCACTTGAGGACACGGACCCACGCGGGTGCGTTAGGCCGGCGAGGCGTTACGGTGTAGCGGGTGTACTGCGGCACTCTCGCGCGCCTTCCGTGGCGGACCTACAGGGCAAGCGTCGTGGCGTGTGCCACGCGCCTGATTGTACCGCACGCCCCAAGCCGACAGGAGCCGACGGCCCCCGCGCGAGCCTGGGCCGGCGGCCTGAGAAGGTCGGACCGACCCCTGGCGCGCCCTTCAGAGTCGCGGACCGGCGTCTTCGCCGCGCCGCCCTGCGTCGCGACGCACGTCGGCGCCCAGGCCGGTGAGCTTGACGTCGAAATCCTCGTAGCCGCGATCGATGTGATGCAGCCCGCGGACCTCCGTCGTGCCCTCGGCGACCAGGCCGGCGATGGCGAGCGCGGCGCCGCCGCGCAGGTCGGGAGCCTCGACCACGCTGCCGGTGAGCTGCCGCGGGCCGGTGACCACGGCGTGGTGGCCGCTCGTGGTGATGCCGGCGCCCAGCCGGTTGAGCTCGTCGACCACGGCGAAGCGATTCTCGAAGACGTTCTCGGTGACGATCGACGTGCCGTCGGCGAGCGAGAGGGCGACCATGAACTGAGCCTGCAGGTCGGTCGCGAAGCCGGGGTGAGGCAGGGTCGAGACGTCGACCGGGCGCAGGGGACCGAGAGTGCGGGCGCGGATCTCGCGATCGCCCTCGTCGACCTGCACGCCCATGGCGCGCAGCTTGTTCAGGAAGAGCTCGAGACAGGGCGGATTGAGGCCGCGGACGGTGACGTCGCCGCCGGTGGCCACGCCGGCCAGCAGGTAGGTGCCGGCCTCGATGCGATCGGCGACGACCTCGTGGATCGCGCCGTGCAGCTCGTGCCCGCCCTCGATCGAGATCGAGCTCGTGCCGGCCCCCTGGATCTGGGCCCCCATCGACATGAGGAACTTGGCGAGGTCGACGATCTCGGGCTCGCGGGCGG
The DNA here is from genome assembly GCA_035517975.1 of Thermoleophilia bacterium. Taxonomy (GTDB): domain Bacteria; phylum Actinomycetota; class Thermoleophilia; order UBA2241; family UBA2241; genus Bog-752. Next base: position 12,189 of record DATIYD010000210.1, read on the forward strand.
CGTTGTCGATCACCGTCGTGCCGCGCGCCGCCGTGGCCGCCATGAGGAGGTTCTCGGTCGCCCCCACGCTCGGGTAGTCGAGCGGCACGGCCGCGCCCCGCAGACCGTCGCTGCGCACCTCGATGAAGCCGTGCTCGATCTCGATCTCGGCGCCGAGGCGTTGCAGCCCGCGGATGTGGAAGTCGATGCGCCGCGGCCCGATG
>DATIYD010000211.1:0-4271 GCA_035517975.1 Thermoleophilia bacterium
GGGAAGCCCATGAACATCCCGTAGATCGAGCCGGTGTGCTGCCCGGCCCACCCCGCGGTGAACCCGTAGCCGGCCTTGAACACCGCCGGGACCTTGACCTGGCCGCCGCTCATGTAGCGAAGGCGCGGCGCCTCGTTGACGACCTGGTTCATCGCCACCAGCATGAACTCGGCCATCAGCAGCTCGACCACCGGACGGTAACCGGCGAGGGCCAGGCCGACGGCCATGCCGATCTCGGCCGTCTCGGAGATCGGGGACACGCGCACCCGCTCACGGCCGAACGCCTGAACGAGCGGGTCCTCGTCGCTGGGGGCGACGTCCTGGCCGTAGAAGACGACCGTGGGGTCGCGCTCCATCTCGACGCGAATCGCCTCCTGGACCGCCGCGATGTAGGGAATCTCTCGTGCCATGGTCGTGATCTCCTAGGCGTACACGTAGTCGTTGCGGGCTGCGGCTTCGGGCTCGGGGAACTTGCTGTCGAGCGCGAACTGCACGGCGCCGTCCATCTCTTCGGTGACCTCCTTGGCGATCTCGTCGGCCCGAGAGGGGTCGAGCACGCCCTGCTCGACCAGTCGCGCGCGGAAGCGCGGGACGGGGTCGCCGCGCAGCGCCGCCTCGTACTCCTCGCGGTTACCGAACGTGGTGATCGCCTCGTGCTCGGGATAGTGCAGCGGTACTCCGGGCGGCGCAATGATGTTGCCATGGGCCGAGAGGCGGTACACCTTCGACTCCACGAGTGTCGGCCCCTCGCCGGCGCGGGCCCGGTCGGCCGCGGCGCCCACCGCCTCGTACACCGCCACCGGATCACCGCCGTCCACAGTCACGCCGGGCATGCTGTAGGCCGTGGCCTTGATCGACAACGGCTCGCCGTTGGCGGCGTTGGCGTCTTCCTGCTCGGAGCGCGTCGACACGTTGTAGTTGTTGTTCTCCATCACGTAGACGACCGGAAGCTTCCACAGGGACGCGAGATTCAGCGACTCGTGGAACGCGCCCTGCTTCGAGGCGCCGTCGCCGAAGAACGACAGGACGACCTGGCCCTGCTTGCGCAGTTGGGCCGCGAAGGCGACGCCGGTCGCCTGCGGGATGCCCTGCCCGACGATGCCGGAAGTCCCGAGGAAGCCTCGTTCGGGATCGATGAGGTGCATCGAGCCACCGTAGCCGCCGCACAGCCCGTCCTTACGGCCGTAGATCTCGGCCATGATCGACTTGGTGTCGGTGCCGAGCGCGATCGGATACCCGTGGCAGCGGTAGGTCGCCATCAGCTGGTCGCCGGGCTTCATCGTCGCGATTGAGCCGACGATCGATGCCTCGGCGCCGTCGGCGAGATGGGTGTGGCCCCGGATCACGCCCGGATGCTCCTCGAAGGTCCGCTTGACGCGCTCCTCGAATTCGCGGATCCGCAGCATCTGGGTGAACATCCAGACGAGCCTGTCGTTATCGAGTTGTTCCATCTGTGGGGTGCCTCCTAAGGGCCACTAGGTCACGCCGGCGCGGAACTGCGCGGCCGTCGTCTCGTATGCGCGCTGGAACGCCTCCTCCATCGGGAGGTTGCGAAGCTCTTCGGAGAGGACCTCGACTCCCCACGGCCCGTCATAGCCGACCCCCTGGCAGGCCTCGATGTAGCCGGGGATGTCGAACTCGCCCTCGCCCGGCAGCCGCCGGTGGTTGATGACCTCGTCGATCGGGTCGGGCATGTACTCCACCGGCCCGTCCGACAGCTCGACCCAGGCCAGGTATTCACCCGGGATGCGCTTGAGCTCCTCGGGTGCGATCTGCAGCTTGCCCATGTGCCAGGTGTCGATGGCCAGGCCGCCGTTGGGGCGGGCGGCCTCGGTGACCAGCCGGAGCCCGTCCTCGAGCGTGTGGACGTTCGGGTCGAACGGGATGATCTCGTAGGCGACCTTGGCGTGGGTGTGCTGCGCGGCGTCGTCGCACAGCGCCGCGTACTCCTCGATCAGGCGGTCGAGCTCGCACGGCGTCTCCGGGATGTTGCCGACCTTGATGTGGTGGGCGTCGAAGGCCACCGCGGTCTCGAAGAGCTGTTTGCGCAGCCGATCCGAGTCGGCGCGTGCCGGCTGGCCCTGTGGGACGAAGAACTCCCACAGGAACTCCACCTCGAGGTACTTCAGGCCGGCGTCGCGGAAGATCTTCGCCATCTCGTCGAGCGAGCGCGTCTCGAGCTGGTGCGACACGTCCGCGTGCCACAACCCGAGCCCGTTGAAGCCAACCTTGGCCGCCTCCGCGCACCGGTCGCGCCAATCGAACAGGCTCCATTCGCGGCCCTTGTGGATCTCCACGGGACCGCTCACCGTCCAATACAGCGCCATCAGCTCGGGCTCGCCCATCGTCACTCCTCTCGTGTGACAGCGACGGTACCGCCGCAGGCTGGAATGAGTCCAGTCGCCTAGCGCAGCCGTTCTTGTCGATGCGCGCTCTAGCCGCCGGCCGTCGTGCTCGTCGCCGTCGACGTCGTCCCTGTCGTCGTCGTCGACGTCGCCGGCGTGGTCGCGGTCGTCGTCGTGGCGGTCGACGGGGTCGCGCTCGGCGTCGAGGTCGTCGACGGTGGGGCGGCCTGTGCCGGCGGGGTCGTCGCCGTGCTCTGTTGCTGGGTCTGCGTAGTCGTGGCGGGCGCCGGGGTGGTCGTCGACGAGGTCGGCGTGCTCGTCGTGCCGGTTGTGGTCGTGCCGTTCGTGGTCGTGCCGGTGGTGATCGGCTGGGTCGGCAGGCCGCTGTCGTTCAGCTCAGTGTCGATCTGCTGCTGAACGGCCGCCACCTGCGAGGCCACGGCCGCCGGGGTGCCCTGCGCTCCCAGTGACGGCAGCGCGTTCAGCTGCGCCAGCGCCGCGTTGAGCTTTGCCAGCAGCGCCGCCGACGGCAACGACTTGAGCGTGATTACGAGCTGATCGGCGATCGCGGTGGTCGTGCACGCCGGGCAGTCGTAGTTGAGCGAGCCGGCGGCGTTGATCGGCGCGATGTACTTGCTGTGCCCCACGATCAGGATGACCTGGAATGAGACTGCGACCGTCGTGCAGCTCTGGCAGTGAGCGAGCGCGTAGGCGCTGTTGGTGTTGGTGACCGGGGCCCCGCCCGAGATCGTGACCAGTGAGTAGGCCACGTCGTAGGTCACGCCACCGTTGGTCGTGTTCTCGGCGAGCGCCTGGGTGCCACCGGGACCCGGCGCGGATGGAAGCTTGAACGGGAAGGCCGCGCCGTCCGCGGTCTGCGTCGGGGTGCTCGTGGTCGCCGGCGCGCCGGTTGTATTCGTGCTCGTGCTGCCGCCGGGGTTGCCTCCGCCGGCCGGGGTCGTCGTGCCCGGGGCACCCGCACCAGCCCCCGTCCCCGCGGTCGGCGCGCCACCGGGCGGCGGCGTCGAGTCGCTCACAATCGCCACCGGGGGGTTGCCCTTTGATCCGGGGATCACGAACAGCGCCGGATGCGTCTTGGTTGCGCCGCCGACCGGGATCATGGCCAGCGCCAGATGCCTCCCGGGCGTCAGCTGCACCTGGGCGGGCGGCGGGGTCGGCCGCGCCACGGTCGCGGGCGAGTACACCATCCTCACGAGGCTGCCGACCGTGCCGTTGTCGGTCGGGCGGATCGGTTGATACTGGCCGGAGGGCCACCACGCCCACGCCATCGCGGCGCACGCGCCGGCGGCCGCGGCGATCACGACTGCCCGCCGGCCGGGACTGCCCGCGCTCCACTTGTGGGCCTTTCCGCCGACGGTCCGCAGGATCTTCTGGGTCACGAGCACACTGCCGGCGACCGGCAGGACGAGCGCGAACAACCGCACGAGCGAGGCCAGCAGGTCGAGGATCTGGCCGCGGCTCGCCTCGTGCGGCATCGCCGTGACGATCATCCGGCCGCTGTCCCAGGCGGTCGTGACCAGCTTCGGCAGCAGGAGCACAGCGCCGAGCGACAGACTGAGCAGAACCGGCACCACGACCAGGACCCAGAGCGTGACCAGCAGCCGGGCCCGGCCCGTCAGCGCCGAGGGCTCGTGCCGGTGACCGGGGAGGAGGCGGCGCATGGTCGGGCCCATGTGCGAGAACAGGTCGGGCACGCCGGTCGCGTCGGACAGGATGTGGTAGCCGTCGGCGCGGATCACCGGCGAGAGCTGCTTGACCATCTGAAGCACCTGGAGCGCGACGAGCAGCAACAGTGCGTCGACGCGCCACGCCAGCCAGATCGCCATCGTGACCACGGCGACTACGGCGTTGAAGTAGAGGCCGCCGAGGTCGACCCGGAGGCGGTCTCGTCGGGGCAGGCGGTAT
>DATIYD010000212.1:0-3087 GCA_035517975.1 Thermoleophilia bacterium
TATGCCGCCCGCCCCCCTTGATTTCCCCGTCGCAGCCCCATCCTCGTCAAGCCCGCCCCGATCCTCACGACACACCGCCGCACGGAAGAATGGCACCGCGGCGGCGGTCTATCTCGCCGTGGGACTCGGCGGCGCGCTCGCATTTCTGCTCGCGGCCATGCTGGCGCGGCGGGAGCGCGCCTGACCCGGCTCTGCGTTCACGGGTCTGGCCGACCCTCACGCTCAAGGCCCTGTTGTCGTGCACCCGACCGAGGCTCTACCGCGCGGTCGCGGAGCTATGCGCCCGGCGGCCGGTAGCCGACCTTCTTGGCCGTCGCCTGGTCGATCTCTTCGGGGGTCAGCAGGACGGTCGTGTTGGCGCGTACGCCGCCAGCGCCCGAGACGGTCAGCACGACGGCGGCAGCCGTGACCGCGTCGGGCACATCGGCGACGACGTAGAAGTCCGTGTCGCCGAACGCGAAGTAGAACGACTCGACCGAGCCGCCGAGCCCTTTCAACGTCTCCTCGACCGCCGCGCGCCGGGCGGTGCCGCCCTTGGCGAGGAGCCCCTTGGCGCCCTCGGCAGTGTACGTGCCCTGAATGAGATAGCGGGCCATCGTCCCTCCTTGTCGTGGGGTGACTCTGAGGGGTTCCCGAGGCGCCCGATCGGCAGCCCGTTTAGGGGCGTGCCGACACTGAAGGATACGGGATCGAGGCGGTCCCGCACCGCGGCTCCCGCCACGCTGCCCGCCGACTGTGCGCACTGCGCGAAAGCCGCGACGGCGGGGAAGACTCGCGGCGACAACGAGCGAAACGGAGGGTGAGATGAGCCCAAGCGCACCGGGCTGGAGCCCGGTCAAACCGGCCTCGCTGGCCGGCTACCTCGAGGCGTTGAGCCGGCCGGTGTTCTCGACCGGCATGAGCTGGCGGGTGGTCGAAGCCAAATGGGCCGACATCAGCGTGGCGTTTCATGGGTTCGACCCGGCCCAGGTAGCCGCCATGACGCCCGGCGACGTCGATCGTCTGGTCGAAGACCCGCGGGTGATCCGCAACCGCAAGAAGCTCGAGGCTACGATCCAGAACGCCGAGCGCATGCTCGAACTCGACGACGAGCCCGGCGGCTTTGCGGCCTGGATCGATTCGCTGGGCTCCTTCGAGGACACGGTCACCGGGCTGCGCCGCGAGTTCCGCTTTCTGGGCGACAACGGCGCCTACATGTTCTTGTGGTCGGTCGAGCACCCGACGCCGCCCCACCAGGAGTGGTTCCAGGCGCACCGGCAGCCGGCGCGGCGACGGGGAGCGGCCTGAGGCGGCCGGGGGTCGAGAAGGCGGGGAGGTAGCGTGGCGAATCACGAGGTCTCCCCGCCGTGTTCACGATCCCTCCACATTGTTCCATGCGGCGCTCGAGTGGCGGGTCCGCGCCGGGTCTATAACGGACCATGTTACTCCGGTTTCGCTCGGCTTCCTGTGAGGTACCTCTGCAGGAACACTCAAGGAGGGCCGCAGGGATCACCCGTTCGCCGGCGGGGTGCCGAAACGGGGTCCGGTCTTGCGAAACCCCAATCCGAACAAGAGGAAACGGAGCGTTCGTATGGCTTCCGAACCCCTGCCGGCCGAACAGGATCGACCACCCGCCCCATCCGCCGCCCCCTCCGCCTCGCGAGAGCCGCGGCGCCTGGGTCTTGCGCTGGTCGTGATCGCCGCGGCGCAGCTCATGATCGTGCTCGACGCCACGATCGTGAACGTGGCCCTGCCGCACATCCAGCGCGCCCTCGGCTTCAGTGGCTCGGGCCTGGAGTGGGTCGTGACGGCCTACTCGCTGGCCTTCGGCAGCCTGCTGCTCTTCGGCGGTCGCCTGGGCGACATCTACGGTCGCCGCCGTGTCTTCATGGCCGGCATCCTGATCTTCTCGATCGGCTCCTTCTTCGGCGGCCTGGCCACGAGCGAGTGGTGGATCCTGGCCTCGCGCGCGGTGCAGGGGGCAGGCGGCGCCCTGGCCGCTCCGACCGCGCTCGCGTTGATCGCCACCACGTTTCCGGCAGGCCCGCCGCGCAACCGCGCCTTCGGCGTCTACGCCGGCATGAGCGGCGCCGGCGGCGCTATCGGCCTGCTGCTCGGCGGCATTCTCACGACCTACGCCTCGTGGCGCTGGGTGTTCTTCGTGAACGTGCCGATCGGCATCCTCGTGCTCTGCCTGGCGCCGATCGCCCTGGTGCCCACCGCCCGCTCGCGCCTGCGCCTCGATATCCCCGGCGTGATCACGAGCAGCGCCGGCCTCGGGCTGCTCGTCTACGGTCTGACCCACGCGGCCGCCGGACGCGACGGCGTGTCGCACTGGGGCAGCCCAGTGACGATCGGCGCGCTCGTGGCCGCGGTGGTGCTGCTCTTCGCCTTCGTCCAGATCGAGCGGCGCGGCACGCATCCCGAGTTGCCCCTGCGCCTGCTCGGCTCGCGCTCCCGCACGGGCGCCTACATCATGATGCTGCTGCTCTTTACCGGCGTCTTCTCGGTGTTCTTCTTCCTCACGATCTACATCCAGACGGTGTACGGCTACAGCGCTGTGCGTGCCGGCCTCGCCTGGGTGCCGTTCCCGATCACGATCATCCTGGTGAGCGCCTTGGTGGCGCGCGTCCTCGTGACCCGCATCGGTGTGCGGCCGCTGCTCATGCTGGGGCCGCTCCTGGCCGGTATCGGCTTCCTCTACCTCTCGCGTCTTTCGGCGACCGGGCATTACTGGCCCGACCTGCTGCCCGGCATGCTGCTGGTGAGCGGCGGCATGGGCTGCATGTTCGTGCCGCTCACCCTCACGGTGGTGTCGAAGGTCGCGCCGCAAGAGGCCGGCGTGGCCTCGAGCGGCATCAACATCGGCCAGCAAGTCGGAGGCGCCATAGGCCTGGCGGCGATCGGCACGATCGCCTGGGGCGGGGTCGCCCGCAGCGTGACGAGCCAGGTGGCGGCAATCACAGTCGGCGCTTCGGGCTCAGGCGCGGCGGCCGGCGCCGGTGCGGCCGCCGGCTCGGCCGCGACGGGCGCAGCCTCGTCGAGCGGCCTGGCCGAGGCGGCGCCGACTCACGTGCTCTACCAAGCCTTCACGGCCGGCTTCTCGAC